>CAZFET010000024.1:19113-20235 GCA_964517545.1 uncultured Burkholderiaceae bacterium | reverse complement strand
CGAAGTGCTGCCGCATTGAGGGCGCGGCTCGATGCCGTCTTGGCGCTCGCCCCGTTCGCCGTCATCCCGACGCCGGTCGATCGGGCCGCCATCGCCGAGGCGCAGCTCATGCCGATGGCCGAGCGCCGCCATTGTCGATCGATGGACCGCCTGCACCTCGCTGCGATGCAGCAGTCGGTCGGCTTCGCGTTCGTCCACGCTGCCGACGATCTTGCAGTATTCGCTGTTCGCCATCGCCGCCACATAGGCGCGGGCGAAGGGGCCGGGATCGGCCATGACGACGGCGGTGGGAAGGTGCTTGGGGTCGGAGTTGATGGCGAAGCCGAACAGCATCAGCTGGATGATGGGGATGCCGACGATCATGCCGAAGGTCAGCCGGTCGCGCTTCAGCTGGATGAATTCCTTGATCAGGATGCCGAGCCAGCGGGAGAAGGAAAAGCCGTTCATGGCATCAGCCCGGGAATTGGTCCTGGCTGCCCTGCATCAGATGGATGAAGGCGTCCTCCAGAGACGGAGGAACGGCGGCCATGTTCAGCGAGGTGCTCTGGAGAAATCCGTCCAGGCTGGCCTTCAGCCTGGCGCCGTCCTTGCCGCTGATGTGCAGGGTGGTGCCGAAGCTGGCCACGAGGTCGGCGCCGGGCAGTTGGCGCAGGCGTTCGGTCAGGCCCTGCAGACCGTCGCCGCTGATCTGCCAGGTATGGAGTCTTTGGCTCGCCACGACTTCTTCCGCCGTACCCGAGGCGAGCAGAGTGCCGTAGGCGATGTAGGCGAGCCGATGGCAGCGCTCCGCCTCGTCCATGTAGTGGGTGGAGACGAGCACGGTGACGCCGGCGGCGGAGAGGCGGTGGATTTCCTCCCAAAAGTCGCGCCTGGCCTTGGGATCGACCCCGGCGGTGGGCTCATCCAGCAGCAGCAGCTTCGGCTGGTGCAGGAGGCAGGCAGCGAGGGCGAGGCGCTGCTTCCAGCCGCCGGAGAGCGTGCCGGCCAGTTGATTGCGGCGGCCGCTGAGGCCAAGTTCCTCCAGGGCCAGGGTCACCGCCGTGTTGCGCTCTTTCATGCCGAACATGCGCGCGACGAAATCCAGGTTCTCGGCGATGGTCAGATCGTCCCAGAGGGAGAATC
>CAZFET010000024.1:13619-19103 GCA_964517545.1 uncultured Burkholderiaceae bacterium | reverse complement strand
AGCGGCGAGTCCCGCGGCCATCCACCAAACCCACCTGGCGCTTGATCGCGGCGCTTTGCGTGAGCACGTCCAGTCCCAGGCAAGTTCCCCGGCCGCTGTCCGGGATGAGCAGACCGCAGAGCATGCGGATGGACGTCGTCTTGCCGCTGCCGTTGGGACCGAGAAAGCCGAAGATCTCCCCCTGTTTCAACTGCAGGGAAAGGTCCTTCACCGCATGTTTGTCGCCGAAATGCTTGTTGATGCCGGCGACGTCGATGGCGAGCGGCGCGGCATTCATCTCAGCGCCCGGTCAGACGCACGTCGACGGGCAGCCCGGGGCGCAGGCTGGCGGCCTGTTCCGGCGCCGGGACCGCCTCGACGCGGAACATCAGCTTCTCCCGGCTGCCCCGGCTATAGATCACCGGCGGTGTGTACTCGGCTTGGGGCGCGATGAAATTGACCGTTGCACGGATGGGCCCGGCGCAGCCGTCGCAACTGGCTTCGACGCTGCGACCGGGGCGAATGTCGGCGATGACGGTTTCCGGTACGAAGAAGCGGATGCGTCGCATATTGTCCGGCAACAGACTCGCCACGGGCTGCCCCGCGGGCACCCATTCGCCTTTGCGGTAGTAGGTGTCGGCAATTTCCCCGGCAGCGGGCGCGGCCACCATTTTCTTTTCCACCTGCCAGCGCGTTTGCGCCACCTGCGCGCGCGCCGCCTCCACATCGGCCGTGGCGCCGCGTATCTCGGGCGCCCGGCCCAGCGTGGCGCGATAGGCCGCCAATTGCTGTCGGGCCGCATCCACCTGCGCCGCGTCGCGTGCGCGCGCCGCACCAACCTCATCCAGGTGCGCCGAGGAAACGAAGCCTCTTGCCGCGAGCGATAGCTGCTGCTGCATCTGTCTTTCGGAAAGTTGCAGCGCCGCCTCGGCCACGCGCAATTGGGCCTCCATCGCCGCCACCTCGGGTGGGCGATGCGGCTCGCTGAGATTGCGCAACCTCGCGCGCGCCGAAAGCTCCCGCGCCTCGGCTTCGCGCAGGCCCTGCTGTTCCGGGTCGGAAGCCACCGAGAATACCGCGCCCCCCTCTGCCACGCGGCTGCCGCGCACGGCCTGGAGTGTGTCCAGGTAGCCCGCCAGGGGCGCGGCAAGGTAGAGGTATTCGCCCTCGATGTAGCCCTGGTAACTGCCGTTGCCCTCCCTGCCGCAGCCGGCGAGCAGGGTTGTCAACACGGCCACCGCAAGCAAACGCCAGCTCACTGTGCGTACAATTTTCATCATCAGCCTCTCATTGCGCGATGTTGGTTGAGCGGTGCGAGCAGGCGCAGCATCGCGGCGACTCCGTCCCGCGCCTCGCGCGCCGAACGCACTGCCGATGCGGATGGCGCCGGTGATGGCGAGGCGGGTCATGGTTCCTCTAATTCGCGTAGCTTGCGCGTATTCTACCGCCGCGCCGCAGCCAGAATTCCTAGGACCAAAGGCCGCGCAGCTTCTCGGCGACGTTGACCTTCGGTCTGCCGCCGGCCGGAACATGCTCCGCTTCAGCCTCGCCCCACGTCACCGGGTCGAGGCAGGCCATCACTTCGCGCGTGAGGAAACGGCTGTTCGCGCCGTAGACGTGCCGGTCGCCGGTGCGCGACTGCTGCGTCACGTAGTACTTGAGCGGCGCGATCAGGTCGAGCTCGGTCTTCGCGCGCGTCATCGCCACGTAGAGCAAGCGCCGCTCCTCCTCGATCAGCTCCGGGCGGCCGGTGGAGAACTCGGAGGGGAAGTTGCCGTCGGCGACGTTGAGCAGGTACACCGCGTCCCACTCCTGGCCCTTGGCCGAGTGGATGGTGGAGAGGATCAGGTAATCCTCGTCGAGCATGGGGGAGCCTGCGAGGTCGCCCGAGGCCTGCGCCGGATCGAGCGCGAGCTCGGACAGGAAGCGCTCGCGCGTGGCGAATTGCTGCGCGATGCGCTCGAGCTGCAGCAGGTCCCCGGTGCGCACCTGGGCCGCATCGTGCAGGCGCTCAAGGTGCGGCTCGTACCATGCGCGCACCCGTCCCATCTGTCCCTGCCACGGGCCTTCGGGTGCGGCGAGCGCGCGCATCAGCGCCGCGAACACGGGCCAGGCCGCGCGCGCCAGCGGCGGCGGCGCGAACGCGCTCAGGCTCGCCCAGGCATGCGCATGCGCCTCGAACGCGCCGAAGCATTTCGCCGCCGCGCCTGGACCTATGCCGGGCATGAGTTGCAGCGCGCGAAACGCGGCGATGCGGTTCTTCGGGTTGTCGGCCCAGCGCAGCAGCGACAGCGCGTCCTTCACGTCCTTGCGCAGGATGATGCGGCTGCCGTCGAGCTCGACCTTGAGCGTGGTGCCCTTGGTCAGGCCCAGCGCGTCGCGCACGGCCTTGGGCAAGGTGATCTGCCCGCGTTCGGCCACGGTCGCTTCCATGCCGGGCTCCTGGTGGTTCGGTCTCCGGCGGCGCCGGAGTATGCATGGATTCTACATACCGGCCGGCGCATACTCAAGGCGAACCCGAGTGCGCCGCGCCAAGCGAAACGGCCCGGCGCCTTGCGGGCCGGGCCGTCGGGGCAGGACGGTCGCGCGGGTCAGTTCGAGCGTGCGCCCGACACGGCGTTCATGGCCGCACGCTGCTCGGCGTGCATGCACGAATCGACCATGCGCTGGCCGATCTTGCTGTTCATCAGCATCGACTTGCTCGGGATCTGCAGCCACATCACGCCGGCCCTCCGGTCCTCCAGCCGCACCGCGCCGGTGGTGGTCTCCTGCGGCACCATGGTGTAGCTCGCGCCCTTGTAGCCGACCTTGAAGAAGCCGGGCCGGCCCTCGACCGGTGCCACGTCGACCTGCTGGTTGAACTCGCAGTCGGCCTTGCCGGTCAGCACGCGCGAGGCGATGTCGAGCTGCGCCTGGCTGATCGACTCGACCGTCTCGGTCGCGAGCGCGAGGCCCTTGGCCTCGGACTTCAGTTCCTTGCGCGACTGCGACACCGGCGCCTTCTTCGCCGTCTCGGCCGGCTTGGCGGCGGGCTTGGCTGCCTTGGTGTCGGCGGCCTGCGCGAGCGCCATCGGCGAGGCGACGGCGAACGCCGCGGCCGCGGCCATCGACAGCAGGGTGGTGCGGTGCTTCATCCCGGGCTCCTTCCTTCGTTCAGCGGAATGGCCGCGATTCTGGCGGGCGCGATCCGGCGCGCGGGTCAGGGTTGGTCCGCGAGTGCAACAAATTGATGAACCGCGGTCGGCGTCGCGTGCGCGTCGCTGCCGCCGCGCACCGCGCGCCGCGCGTGTCGCACTGCATGGCGCGACGCGCGCGGCGTGCAGTGCGTCACGCGGCAGGCGGCCGCGCGCGCGACGACGCGCGGCAAGCGCCCGCCCGCGCCGCCGACAAGCCGACACAAATTGCGCAGCGCCGCACGGCGTTGCGCGTCGGCGCCCGCACGCGCGATGCGCACGCGACGCACACGCGATGCACACGCGCTCAGCGCTCGCCGACGGCGCCGCGGGCGGCGAACAGCGCGTCGAGCCGCCGCTCGTAGTCGTGGTAGCCGATGCGCTCGTACAGCTCCTCGCGCGTCTGCATGGTGTGCAGCACCGCGCGCTGGTGGCCGTCGCGGCGGATCGCCTCGTACACCGCCTCGGCCGCCTTGTTCATCGCGCGGAACGCCGAGATCGGGTACAGCGCCATCGCGATGCCGGCCGTGCGCAGCTCGTCCACCGAGAACAGCGGCGTGCGCCCGAACTCGGTGAGGTTGGCGAGCACCGGCACCTTCACCGCCGAGACGAAGCGGCGATACGTGTCGAGGTCCTGGGCGGCTTCGGCGAACACGCCGTCGGCGCCGGCCTCCACGCAGGCCAGCACGCGCTCGATCGCCGCGTCGATGCCTTCGCTGGCGATCGCGTCGGTGCGCGCGATCAGGAAGAACTGCGGGTCGGTCCTCGCGTCGGCCGCCGCCTTCACGCGGTCGACCATCTCGGCCTTCGAGACGATCTCCTTGCCCGGCCGGTGGCCGCAGCGCTTGGCGCCGACCTGGTCCTCGATGTGGCAGGCCGCGGCGCCGGCGCGCACGAGGCTGCGCACGGTGCGCGCGATGTTGAACGCGCTGGGCCCGAAGCCGGTGTCGATGTCCACCAGCAGCGGCAGCTCGCAGACGTCGGTGATGCGGCGCACGTCGGTCAGCACGTCGTCCAGCGTGTTGATCCCGAGGTCGGGCAGGCCGAGCGAGCCGGCGGCCACGCCCGCGCCCGACAGATAGATCGCCCGGTACCCGGCGCGCCGCGCGAGCAGTGCGTGGTTCGCGTTGATCGTGCCGACGATCTGCAGCGGCGACTCGGCCGCCAGCGCGTCGCGGAAGCGCGCGCCGGGAGAGGGCAGCGACATGGACAGGCTCCTCGCGGGTCGCGGCTACGGCCGCGGCGTGTCGTCGAACCAGGCCGCGCGCACCTCGGCCGGCAGCGGCTGGCCGGTGCGGTGCGCGCGCTCGAGCACGTGCCAGAAGAAGCGATAGCTCGCGCGGTCGTGCAAGGTGTCGCGGTGGCGGATCGGCGCCCAGTCGGCCGCCTGCGCCGCCGCCAGGATCTCGATTGCGAGATCGACCTCGGCCGTGCTCGGCGAGAACGCATCGATGATCGGCTCGATCTGGTCGGGGTGGATGCTCCACATGCGCGTGTAGCCGAACTCGTCGGCCGCGCGCTCGGCGGCCGCCTGCAGCGCGGCGCGGTGCTTGAACTCGGTGACGACGCAGTGCGACGGCGTCTTGCCCGCCGCGTGGCAGGCCGCGGCGATCTCGAGCTTGGCGCGCACCACCAGCGGATGCGAGAACTGGCCCTGCACCGTCATGCCGGCCAGCGGGATGGCGCCGGCGTGCGCCGACACGAAGTCCATCAGCCCGAACGACAGCGACTCGATGCGCGGATGCGCGGCGATCGCGAACACGTCGCGCAACGCGCCGTGCGTCTCGACCAGCGCGTGCAGCGGGATGTCGGCGCCGCCGGCGGCGTCGACCGCGCGTGCGGCGCGCTCGACGTCGGCCAGCCCGGCGGGCTTGGGCAGCATCAGGTAGGCCGGCCGACGCGCCGCGCGCAGCACGGCTTCGAGCACGGCGTGGAACTTCGCGTGTCCGACCGGCAGGATGCGCGCGCCGACGCGGCCGAAGCGGTTGTCGGCCGAGCCGATCAGCTCGGCCATCAGCTGCGCGTGCTCGACCTCGCCGCCGACCGGCGCGCCGTCCTCGGCGTCGAGCGTGACGTCGAACACCGGGCCGCGCGCGGCCTCCAGCTCCAGGCTCTCGCGCCTGCGCGCCGCGTGGGTGGATGGGGAGGCGAGGAGCGAGGAGGAGCGACCCAATCATGCCAAGCATTCAAATCCATCTCTTTCGGGCCATGATGCCCTTTATGAGGCGGTCGCAAGGCCGCATGCAAGTGCAGGATGCCGAAACGCTGATTCGTTTTCGGCGGCGCTCCGAACGCCTGGCCGACTTGCTGATGCCCCTGCCGCGCGACATCC
>CAZFET010000024.1:456-13609 GCA_964517545.1 uncultured Burkholderiaceae bacterium | reverse complement strand
GGGTCGACCACCGGCAGCGCGCGCGGCGTGCGGGCGCTGTCGAACAGCGCGTCGCGCGGGTGCGTGCCGCCGGGGGTCATGCGCTGGCGCCGCGCGTCAGACGAGGTGCTTGACCCCGTCCTGCTCCTCGAGCAGTTCCTTCAAGGTGAGGTCGATGCGTTCCTGGCTGAAGGCGTCGATCGCCAGGCCCTCGACCACCGTGTAGTCGCCGCCCGCGCAGGTGACCGGAAAGCCGAACATCACGTCCTTCGGGATGCCGTACCAGCCGTCGGACGGCACGCCCATCGTGACCCAGCGGCCCTGGGTGCCGAGCGCCCAGTCGCGCATGTGGTCGATCGCGGCGTTGGCGGCCGACGCCGCCGACGACAGGCCGCGCGCCTCGATGATGGCCGCGCCGCGCTTGCCCACCGTCGGCAGGAACACGTCCTTGTTCCACGCGTGGTCGGCGATCGTGTCCTTGACCGAGCGGCCCTCGATGGTGGCGAAGCGGTAGTCGGCGTACATCGTCGGCGAGTGGTTGCCCCACACGCACAGCTTCTCGATCGACGAGACCGGCTTGCCGGTCTTGGCGGCGATCTGGCTGAGCGCGCGGTTGTGGTCGAGGCGCAGCATCGCGGTGAAGTTGCGGCGGTTCAGGCTCGGCGCGCTCTTCATCGCGATCCACGCGTTGGTGTTGGCCGGGTTGCCGACCACCAGCACCTTCACGTCGCGGCTGGCCGACCGGTCCAGCGCCTTGCCCTGCGCGGTGAAGATCTGCGCGTTGGCCGACAGCAGGTCCTTGCGCTCCATGCCCGGGCCGCGCGGACGCGCGCCGACCAGCAGCGCGTAGTCGGTGTCCTTGAAGGCGGTGTTCGGATCGCTGTGCGCTTGCATGCCGGCCAGCAGCGGGAAGGCGCAGTCCTCGAGTTCCATCATCACGCCCTTCAGGGCCTTCTGCGCCTTCTCGTCGGGGATCTCCAGCAGCTGCAGGATCACCGGCTGGTCCTTGCCCAGCATCTCGCCCGAGGCGATGCGGAACAGCAGGGCGTAGCCGATCTGGCCGGCGGCGCCGGTGACGGCGACGCGAACGGGTTTCTTGCTCATCGAGGACTCCAGCGGGAGGTTGCGGATGGACGGAATTCGGGCGTCGCGGCGCGACCGCCGGGAGGCCGCGGCAGGCCCCCGCGCGACGCGGCGGCAGTGTAGGTCAGTCTAGGGGTTCCCCCGGGTTTCGTCCAGAGTCTTATGTCTTATGTAAGACATCTTGCATGAGTCGATGGACGGCGCCGGCGGGCCGTGCTGCAATCGGCGCATGGCCGCCACGCCTCCTTTCGTCGCCGCGGGCCCCGACGCCGGCGCGCCGTCGTTCAGCCCGCTGTACCAGCAGATCAAGGCGCTCATCACGCAGAGCCTGCAAAGCGGCGAGTGGCGTCCGGGCGAGGCCATCCCCAGCGAGATGGAGCTCGCCGCGCGCTTCAAGGTCAGCCAGGGCACGGTGCGCAAGGCGATCGACGAGCTCGCCACCGAGAACCTGCTGGTGCGCCGCCAGGGCAAGGGCACCTTCGTCGCCACGCACGCCGAGCAGCAGATCCAGTACCGCTTCCTGCGCCTCACGCCCGACGACGGACCGGCGCGTGGCATGGAGCGCCGCTTCCTCGACTGCCGGCGGCTGCGCGCGCCGGCCGACGTGGCGCGCTCGCTCGAGCTGAAGAGCGGCGACGCGGCGGTGCAGGTGCGGCGGCTGCTCGTCTTTCGCGGACGCCCGGTGGTGCTCGACGACATCTGGCTGCCCGGCGCGCTGTTCAAGGGCCTGACGGCCGAGCGGCTGTCGGAATACCGCGGTCCGATGTACGGCCTGTTCGAGAGCGAGTTCGGCGTGCGCATGATCCGCGCCGAAGAGAAAATCCGCGCCGTCGCGGCCGACGACGCGAGCGCTGCGCTGCTCGGCGTGGCGGCGGGCGCGCCGCTGCTGTCCGTCGAACGCCTGTCCCTCACCTACGGCGACAGGCCCGTGGAACTGCGCCGCGGGCTGTACGAAACCAGCGCCCACTACTACCGCAACGAACTGAGTTGACTGCTGCGTTGCAATAAACTCCGCCAGTTACGTCGCGATCACATCCCACCACAGGCCCGGCATGGCGAACACCACCTCACAACGTCCGGTCTACCGCAACATCCACGTCAGCCAGATCGTCCGCTACCGGCTGCCACCCGCGGGCATCGTCTCCATCCTCCACCGCGTCAGCGGCGCGCTGATGTTCGTGCTGCTGCCCTTCGTGATCTGGATGTTCGACGCCAGCGTCACGTCGGAGGTGAGCTACGACCGCTTCAAGGCGGTGTTCAGCGCGGGCGTCGGCTTCCTGCCCGGCTGGTTCATCAAGCTCGTCGCGTGGGCGCTGATCTGGGCCTACCTGCACCACATGATCGCCGGCGTGCGCCACCTGTGGATGGACATGACGCACAGCGTCAGCAAGCAGCAGGGCCACTCGTCGGCGCTGGTCACGCTCGTTTCCAGCCTCGTGCTCACGCTCGTGCTGGGCGCGAAGCTGTTCGGTCTGTTCTGAGGCAACCCGTCATGGCCACCCACCACGGATCCAAGCGCCTGGTCGTCGGGGCGCACTACGGCTTTCGCGACTGGCTGAGCCAGCGTGTCACGGCGGCGCTGATGGCGCTGTTCACGATCGTGCTGCTCGTGCAGCTGCTGTTCGGCGGGCCGATGGGCTACGACCGCTGGGCGGCGATCTTCTCCGCGCAGTGGATGAAGGTGCTGACCTTCGTCGTGATCGTCGCGCTGCTGTACCACGCGTGGGTCGGCATGCGCGACATCTGGATGGACTACGTGAAGCCCGTGGGCGTGAAGCTCGTGCTGCAGGTGTTCACGCTGGTGTGGCTCGTCGGTTGCGCCGGCTGGGCGGTGCAGGTGCTCTGGAGGCTCTGATTCATGGCTCTCGGTTCGATCCCGAAGCGCAAGTTCGACGTGGTCATCGTCGGGGCCGGCGGCTCCGGCATGCGCGCGTCGCTGCAGCTCGCCCGCGCGGGCCTGAGTGTCGCGGTGCTGTCCAAGGTGTTCCCGACGCGCTCGCACACGGTGGCGGCGCAAGGCGGCATCGGCGCGAGCCTCGGCAACATGTCCGAGGACAACTGGCACTTCCACTTCTACGACACCGTCAAGGGCTCCGACTGGCTCGGCGACCAGGACGCCATCGAGTTCATGTGCCGCGAGGCGCCGAAGGTGGTGTACGAGCTCGAGCACTTCGGGATGCCGTTCGACCGCAATCCCGACGGCACCATCTACCAGCGCCCGTTCGGCGGCCACACCGCCAACTACGGCGAGAAGCCGGTGCAGCGCGCCTGCGCCGCGGCCGACCGCACCGGCCACGCGATGCTGCACACGCTGTACCAGCAGAACGTGAAGGCGCGCACCACGTTCTTCGTCGAGTGGATGGCGCTCGACCTGATCCGCGACGCCGACGGCGACGTGCTCGGCGTCACCGCGCTCGAGATGGAAACCGGCGACGTGCACATCCTCGAAGGCAAGGTGACCCTGTTCGCCACCGGCGGGGCCGGGCGCATCTACGCGGCCAGCACCAACGCCTTCATCAACACGGGCGACGGCCTCGGCATGGCCGCGCGCGCCGGCATCCCGCTGGAAGACATGGAGTTCTGGCAGTTCCACCCCACCGGCGTGGCCGGCGCGGGCGTGCTGCTGACCGAAGGCTGCCGCGGCGAGGGCGCGATCCTGCGCAACAGCAACGGCGAGCGCTTCATGGAGCGCTATGCGCCCACCTTGAAGGACCTGGCGCCGCGCGACTTCGTCAGCCGCTGCATGGACCAGGAGATCAAGGAAGGGCGCGGCTGCGGTCCGAACAAGGACTACGTGGTGCTCGACATGACGCACCTGGGCGCCGACACCATCATGAAGCGCCTGCCCAGCGTGTACGAGATCGGGCACAACTTCGCCAACGTCGACATCACCAAGGAGCCGATCCCGGTGGTGCCGACCATCCACTACCAGATGGGCGGCATCCCGACCAACATCCACGGCCAGGTCGTCGCGCCGAAGGACGGCCAACCGAACAGCGTGGTCCAGGGCTTCTACGCGGTGGGCGAGTGCTCGTGCGTCAGCGTGCACGGCGCCAACCGGCTGGGCACCAACTCGCTGCTCGACCTGCTGGTGTTCGGCAAGGCCGCCGGCGACCACATCGTGCAGCGCCTGAAGGCCGAGCCCAAGGCGCACAAGCCGCTGCCGGCCGACGCGGCCGACCGCGCGCTCGCGCGCCTGGCGCGGCTCGACTCCAGCCCGAACGGCGAGTACGCGCAGGCCGTCGCGCACGACATCCGCGCGACGATGCAGCAGCACGCCGGCGTGTTCCGCACGCAGGCGTCGATGGACGAAGGCGTGCAGAAGATCGCCGCCTTGCGCGAGCGCACCGCGGCCATCGGCCTGAAGGACACGTCGAAGGTCTTCAACACCGCGCGCGTCGAGGCGCTCGAGGTCGAGAACCTGATCGAGTGCGCGCAGGCCACGATGGTCTCGGCGGCCGCGCGCAAGGAGTGCCGCGGCGCGCACACCGTGAAGGACTACGAGCGCGGCGCCGACGACCCCGAGTTCCCGCTCGGCCGCAACGACCGCGAGTGGATGAAGCACACGCTGTGGTACTCCGAGGGCAACCGCCTCGCCTACAAGCCGGTGCAGCTCCAGCCGCTGACCGTCGAATCCATCCCGCCCAAGGTCCGGACCTTCTGATCCGGATGCAGACGATGAGCAAGCGCACCTTCCAGATCTACCGCTACGACCCCGACAAGGACGCGAAGCCTTACATGCAGACCGTCGAGATCGAGCTCGACGGCTCCGAGCGCATGCTGCTGGACGCGCTGATGAAGCTGAAGTCGATCGACCCGACCTTGAGCTTCCGCCGCTCGTGCCGCGAAGGCGTGTGCGGGTCCGACGCGATGAACATCAACGGCAAGAACGGCCTCGCGTGCCTGACCAACATGCGCACCTTGAAGGACCCGATCGTGCTGAAGCCGCTGCCCGGGCTGCCCGTCGTGCGCGACCTCATCGTCGACATGACGCAGTTCTTCAAGCAGTACCACTCGATCAAGCCCTACCTCGTGAACGACGAGCCGCCGCCCGAGAAGGAGCGGCTGCAGTCGCCCGAGGAGCGCGAGGAGCTCAACGGCCTGTACGAGTGCATCCTGTGCGCGAGCTGCTCGACCAGCTGCCCGAGCTTCTGGTGGAACCCCGACAAGTTCGTCGGCCCGGCCGGCCTGCTGCAGGCCTACCGCTTCATCGCCGACAGCCGCGACCAGGCCACCAGCGACCGGCTCGACAACCTCGAGGACCCGTACCGCCTGTTCCGCTGCCACACGATCATGAACTGCGTCGACGTGTGCCCGAAGGGGCTCAACCCGACCAAGGCCATCGGCAAGATCAAGGAGCTGATGGTCCGTCGCGCGGTCTGAGGCGCGTCAGCACCCCGCAAGCGACGCCATGAACACTGCGCTCGACCCCAAGGCGCTCGGCCGGCTCCAGTGGCGTTGCCGCCGCGGGCTGCTGGAGAACGACCTGCTGATCGAGCGCTTCTTTGCCCGCCACGGCGAGCAGCTCACGGCGCGCGAAGCGCAGGCGCTGGAGTCGCTGATGGCGCTGTCGGATCCCGACCTGCTGGATCTGCTGCTCGCGCGGCGCGAACCCGAGGGCGACCTCGATCGCCCCGCGGTGCACGAGCTGCTCGCGCAGATGCGCGTGCCCGGGCGCCCCCTACACACCGCAACCGAGGAATGAGCATGACCCCCTCCGACGTGAAAGCCACGCTGTCGTTCTCCGACGGGAGCCCCAGCATGGAGTTGCCGATCTACAAGGGCACCATCGGCCCCGACGTGATCGACATCCGCAAGCTCTACGCGCAGACGGGCAAGTTCACCTACGACCCGGGCTTCCTGTCCACCGCGGCGTGCCAGTCGGCCATCACCTACATCGACGGCGACAAGGGCGAGCTGCTGTACCGCGGCTACCCGATCGAGCAGCTCGCCGAGCAGTGCGACTTCCTCGAGACCTGCCACCTGCTGCTGTACGGCGACCTGCCCAACGGCCAGCAGAAGGCCGACTTCGTGAAGCTCGTGACCAACCACACCATGGTCAACGAGCAGATGCAGTTCTTCCTGCGCGGCTTCCGCCGCGACGCGCACCCGATGGCGGTGATGACCGGCCTCGTGGGCGCGCTGTCGGCCTTCTATCACGACAGCACCGACATCAACAACCCGAAGCACCGCGAGATCGCCGCCATCCGCCTGATCGCCAAGATGCCCACGCTCGTGGCGATGGCCTACAAGTACGCGCTCGGCCAGCCGTACATGTACCCGCAGAACCGGCTGAGCTACACGGCGAACTTCATGCACATGATGTTCGCCACACCGTGCGAGCCCTACGAGCCCAACGACGTGCTGGTGCGCGCGATGGACCGCATCTTCATCCTGCACGCCGACCACGAGCAGAACGCCTCGACCTCGACGGTGCGCCTGTGCGGCAGCTCGGGCACCAACCCGTTCGCGGCCATCGCCGCGGGCGTGGCCTGCCTGTGGGGCCCGGCGCACGGCGGCGCCAACGAGGCCGCGCTGAACATGCTCGAGGAGATCCAGCGCGCCGGCGGCGTCGAGCGCATCGGCGAGTTCATCAAGCAGGTGAAGGACAAGAACTCCGGCGTGCGCCTGATGGGCTTCGGCCACCGCGTCTACAAGAACTACGACCCGCGCGCCAAGCTGATGCGCGAGACCTGCCACGAGGTGCTGAGCGCGCTCGGGCTCGAGAACGACCCGCTGTTCAAGCTCGCGATGACCCTGGAGAAGATCGCGCTGGAGGACGAGTACTTCGTCGCCCGCAAGCTCTACCCCAACGTCGACTTCTACTCGGGCATCGTGCAGCGCGCGATCGGCATCCCGGTGAGCCTGTTCACCGCGATCTTCGCGCTCGCGCGCACGGTCGGCTGGATCGCGCAGCTCAACGAGATGATCGGCGACCCCGAGTACAAGATCGGCCGCCCGCGCCAGCTCTTCGTCGGCAGCCAGCGCCGCGACGTCAAGCCGATCGCCAATCGCTGAGGCGCCTCCGTCGCGCGGCAGGCGGCGTCGCGGCTGCCGCGCGTCGCCGGTTCAGCTCGTTGGCCAGGGCCGATGGTCGAACCGGTACTCGCCGAGCACCCGCTCGCCGGCGGCGTCGACGGCCAGCAATCGCACCTTCACGCGGTGCGCCGGATCGCGCCGCAGCTGCGCCGCGCTCGGCATGAAGACCACCTCCTGCCGGCTCGCGTCGAACGGCAGGTCCTCCAGCCGCTCGGCGTGGCCCACGAGCGTGGACTCGACGATCGCGTCGAGCCGGCTCACGCCGGCCAGCGGCACCTCGAAGCGGCCCGCCACCGCGTCGTCGTCGGGCGCGATCGTGCAGTGCACGCCACCGTCGCGCGCGATGCGCTCCGTGCGGATGCGCCAGCCGCCGGCGGCGAGCCGCTCGACGAAGTCGGGCGTCACGAACAGGCTCACCAGGCCGGCCGTCACGGCCGCGCGCACGCCGCCGCCGAGCGCCACGATCTCGTCGAGCCGGGCGCCGCAGGCATCGCAACCCAGCAGGTGCTCGTCGACGGCCGCGGTGGCGGCTTCGTCCGTCTCGCCGAGCCAGTAGGCGAGCAAGGTTTCGATCGGCACGGGATGCCGGCAGGCGGCGACGGTGTCGTTCATGCGGTCTCTCCCCGGGTCGCGGCCGGCTCCGGCAGGCCCATGCAGCGGCGCAGGCGCGCGAGGCTGCGGTGGCGGATCACGCGCACATTGCCGGCGCTCAGCCCCAGCGAGCGCGCCACCTCGTCGGCGGGCCGCTCGTCGTAGAACGTCTGCACGATCACCGAGCGCTCGCGTTCGCCGAGGCGCTGCAGGCACTGCGCCACGCGCTCGTGATCGAGCCGCGGCTCGACCGCGATGTCGGCGATCGCGAGCCGATCGCCGTGAAGCGCCAGCAGCGCGTCGCGCCGCTGCTGCAGCCGGCGGGCATCGAGCACGCTCATGCGGCAGGCGCCCAGCACGAACGATGCGATGCGCTCGGGCTCGCGCACCGCGCCGCAGCGCAGCCGCTCCAGGGTCAGCACCAGCACGTGCTGCACCAGGTCGGCGGCCGTGTCGGCGTCGCGCAGGTGGCGCAGGCCGTAGCGGCGGATGCGCGGCGCGAGCAGCCGGCACAGCGCGGCCTCGGCTTCATGGTCGGGTGCGTGCGCCGGCGCCCGCGCGATGCGCAGGGCCAGCCCGGCTTCGGGCCCGGGCTCCAGCCCGGCCGTCTCGACAGGCGCGTACGACATGCGCGAAGCTTACGTCGGGCGGCCGCTGTAACGCCACGGCCGGTGGAGCCACAACCTGCGGTCATCCACCCACCCGACGAGGAGTTCGCCGCATGGTCACCCATCCGCAGTCCGGCACCAACGTCCACGAGATCGCCGCCGGCATCTACCGCATCAACACGCCGGTCTCGCTGCCCGACGGCAGCGCGTTCAGCTTCAACCAGTACCTCGTGCGCGACGACGAGCCGCGGCTGTTCCCCACCGGCCCGCGCCGCATGTTCCCGCTGGTGCGCGAGGCGATCGCCGCCGTGCTGCCCGTCGAGCGCCTGCGCTGGATCGCGTTCTCGCATTTCGAGGCCGACGAGTGCGGGGCGCTCAACGACTTCCTTGCCGTGGCGCCGCAGGCCGCCCCGGTGTGCAGCCGGATCGGCGCGTTGGTGTCGGTCAACGACGTCGCCGACCGGCCGGCGCGCGCGATGGCCGACGGCGAACTGCTGATCACGGGGGCGCACGGCTTCAAGTGGCTCGACACGCCGCAGGTGCCGCACGGCTGGGACTGCGGCCTGATGGTCGACACCGCCACCGGCACCTTCCTGTGCGGCGACCTGTTCACGCAGCCCGGGCACGGCGCCGTGCCGCTGACCACGTCGGACATCCTCGGGCCCAGCGAGGCCAGCCGCAAGGAGATGGACTACTTCGCGCACTCGCCGCACACGCGCGACATCCTCGCGAAGCTGGCCGCCGAACGGCCGACGACCCTGGCGTGCATGCACGGCAGCGCCTGGCGCGGCGACGGCGCGGCGTTGCTGCGGCACCTGGCGGAATCGCTCGCGCCGGTGGCCTGAGCCGCCTGCGGCGGCGCGGCCGAGACCAACGTCGCGCCCCCGCCTTCAGCCCGCGGCGGCCTGCAGGCCGTTCTCGAAGTGCTCGCGCATCAGGCTCGCGGCGCGCTTCGCGTCGCGGGCTTCCAGCGCTTCCATGATGCGGCGGTGCTCGGCCAGCGACTCGGCGATCCGCCCCTGGCGGAACAGCGAGTGGTGGCGGTTGAGCTTCATCACCTTGCGCAGGTCGGTCACGATCTGCTCGCGCCAGCGGTTGCCGGCCGCGGCCAGCAGCCGCAGGTGGAACTGCTCGTTGGTCGCGAAGAAGGCCTCGCGCTGGCGTGCCTGCTTCTCGAGCCGGTCGTGCAGCGCGCGCAGCTCGGCGAGCTGCGCGTCGCTCGCGTGGCGCGCCACCTCGCCGGCGGCGTCGCTCTCGAGCAGCGAGAGCAGGTGGTAGACCTGCCGCACGTCGTCGCGCGACATCTCGGTGACGTACGCGCCGCGGCGCACCTTCATCGTCACCAGCCCCTCGACGGCCAGCACCTTCAGCGCCTCGCGCAGCGGCGTGCGGCTGATGCCGTAGTCGGCGGCGAGCTTCTGCTCGTCGATCCAGCTGCCCGGCTCGATCTCGCGGTTGAAGATCTGCTCGCGCAGCCGCTCGGCCACGTCCTGGTAGAGGGCGCGCGGGGCGAGGGCGGGGCGCGGCGTCATGCGGCGGGGCCGGGCGGGCGATGCGTGTCAGGTAGGCGTCGGGTTTGCATTCATAATTATGCATGACGTATCATCCCGCGCAAGGAGACCTTGCATGTCCGACGCCCCGAAGCTCACGCCGGCCTCGCTCGACGACTGGAAGCGCGCGGCCGCGAAGTCCGTGCCCGGCGGCGACCTGTCCTCGCTCACCTGGCACACGCCCGAGGGGCTCGCGGTCAAGCCGCTGTACACGGCGGCCGACCTGCAGGGGCTGCCCTACGCCGACACCTTGCCCGGCTTCGAGCCGTTCGTGCGCGGGCCGCAGGCCACGATGTACGCGGTGCGGCCGTGGACCATCCGCCAGTACGCCGGCTTCTCGTCGGCGGCGGCCTCCAGCGCCTTCTACCGCAAGGCGCTGGCCGCCGGCGGGCAGGGCGTGTCGGTGGCGTTCGACCTCGCCACGCACCGCGGCTACGACAGCGACCACCCGCGCGTGACCGGCGACGTCGGCAAGGCCGGCGTGGCGATCGACTCGGTCGAGGACATGAAGATCCTGTTCGACGGCATTCCGCTCGACCGGGTGAGCGTGTCCATGACGATGAACGGCGCGGTGCTGCCCGTGCTGGCCGGCTACGTGGTGGCGGCCGAAGAGCAGGGCGTGGCGCAGGACCAGCTCAGCGGGACCATCCAGAACGACATCCTCAAGGAGTTCATGGTCCGCAACACGTACATCTACCCGCCGGGTCCGTCGATGCGCATCGTCGGCGACATCATCGAGTACACCGCGCGGCGCATGCCGAAGTTCAACTCGATCTCGATCTCCGGCTACCACATGCAGGAAGCCGGTGCGAACCAGGCGCTCGAACTCGCGTTCACGCTGGCCGACGGCAAGGAGTACGTGAAGACGGCGCTGGCCAAGGGGCTCGACGTCGACGAGTTCGCCGGCCGCCTGAGCTTCTTCTGGGCGATCGGGATGAACTTCTATCTCGAGATCGCCAAGATGCGCGCGGCGCGCCTGCTGTGGTGGCGCATCATGAAAGGCTTCGGCGCGAAGAACCCCAAGAGCCTGATGCTGCGCACGCATTGCCAGACCAGCGGCTGGTCGCTGACCGAGCAGGACCCGTACAACAACATCGTGCGCACGACCATCGAGGCGATGGCCGCGGTGTTCGGCGGCACGCAGAGCCTGCACACCAACAGCTTCGACGAGGCGATCGCGCTGCCCACGGAGTTCTCCGCGCGCATCGCGCGCAACACGCAGCTCATCCTGCAGGAGGAGACGCACATCACCCAGGTGGTCGACCCGTGGGCCGGCAGCTACATGATGGAGCGCCTGACGCAGGAGATGGCCGACAAGGCGTGGGCGATCATCGAGGAAGTCGATGCGATGGGCGGCATGACGAAGGCCGTCGACTCCGGCTGGGCCAAGCTCAAGATCGAGGCCAGCGCGGCGGAGAAGCAGGCGCGCATCGACTCCGGGCAGGACGTGATCGTCGGGGTCAACAAGTACCGGCTCGACCGGCACGAGCCGGTCGAGATCCTCGAGGTCGACAACCACAAGGTGCGCGAGCAGCAGATCGCGCGGCTGAAGGCCGTGCGCGCGTCGCGCGACGGCGCCAGGGTGCAGGCCGCGCTCGACGCGCTGAGCGCGTGCGCCGCGAGCGGGCAGGGCAACCTGCTCGAGCTGGGCCTCCAGGCGATGCGCCTGCGCGCCACCGTGGGCGAGGTGAGCGACGCGCTGGAGAAGGTCTTCGGGCGCCATCGCGCCGACATCCAGAAGGTGACCGGTGTGTACGCAGCCGCCTACGACAGTGCCGAGGGCTGGGAGCAGCTCAAGCGCGAGATCGCCGAGTTCGCGCAGGCGCAGGGCCGTCGGCCGCGCGTGATGATCGCCAAGCTGGGCCAGGACGGTCACGACCGCGGCGCGAAGGTGGTGGCCACCGCCTTCGCCGACCTCGGCTTCGACGTCGACATCGGCCCGCTGTTCCAGACGCCCGAGGAGTGCGCGCGGCAGGCGATCGAGAACGACGTGCACGCCGTGGGCGTGAGCACCCTGGCGGCCGGCCACAAGACGCTGGTGCCCGCCATCATCGACGAGCTGAAGAAGCAGGGCGCCGACGACATCGTCGTGTTCGTGGGCGGCGTGATCCCGCAGCAGGACTACGACTTCCTCCACGCGGCCGGCGTCCGGGGCATCTACGGTCCCGGCACGCCGATCCCGGCGAGCGCGAAGGACGTGCTCGAGCAGATCCGCAGGGCGGTCGGGGCGTGAGCGTGCGCGCTGTCCCGTGCGCGGTCTGCCGCGCGAGGACCTCGACGGGCCCGGCCCGAACGGGCGCACGCGGTGCCTCCGGCACGCCGCGGGCCACGAACCGGTCGACCGCCCCGGGCGGCCGGCGATGAAGCCGTTCCACGTCTACATGCTGCGCTGCGCCGACGGCTCGTACTACCTCGGGCACACCGACGACCTGCAGCGGTGCGTGGCGCTGCACGACGCCGGCGAGATCCCCGGCTACACGCACGAGCGGCGGCCGGTGCGCCTGGTGTGGTCGCAGGAGACGTCCACGCGCGAAGAGGCGCTGGCCGCCGAACGGCGCATCAAGGGATGGTCACGGGCGAAGAAGGAGGCGCTGATCGCGGGTGATTGGCGGCAGGTGGCCGAGCTGGCGCGGTCTCGTGCAGGGCTTCGACAAGCTCAGCCCGAACGGGATGCGCTGGGGCCGGGCGCCGGCGAACAGCGCTCCCAGAGCGCGAGCGGACATCCCCCCGTTCACGCTGAGCCTGTCGAAGCGCCCGCCGCCTCCCAGCCCCCATCACCTCTGGCCCGGCGCGTGCTCAGCGCCGACCGGCGCGCGCTCGCCAAGGCGATCACCCTGGTCGAGTCGACGCGCGACGATCATCGGCGCGAGGCCGATGCGCTGCTCGACGCGCTGATGCCGCACAGCGGGCGCTCGTTGCGCATCGGCATTTCCGGCGTGCCCGGCGTGGGCAAGAGCACCTTCATCGAGGCGCTGGGCCTGTACCTCGTCGATCGAGGCCATCGCGTGGCCGTGCTGGCCGTCGACCCGTCGTCCAGCGTCTCGGGCGGCTCCATCCTCGGCGACAAGACGCGCATGGAACGGCTGTCGGTGCACCCGCACGCGTTCATCCGGCCCAGCCCGAGCGGCGGCACGCTCGGCGGCGTGGCCGGCAAGACGCGCGAGGCGATGCTGCTGGCCGAGGCCGCCGGCCACGACGTCGTGATCGTCGAGACCGTCGGCGTCGGCCAGAGCGAGACCGCCGTGGCCGGCATGACCGACCTGTTCGTGCTGCTGCAGCTGCCCAACGCCGGCGACGACCTGC
>CAZFET010000024.1:0-446 GCA_964517545.1 uncultured Burkholderiaceae bacterium | reverse complement strand
TGTTCAAGGCCGACCTCGACCCGGCCGCCGCGACGCGCGCGCGCGCGCAGATCACGAGCGCGCTGCGCCACCTGGGGCCGCACGCGCACGTGCCGGCGCAGGTGCTGCAGCTCAGCGCGCTGCACGCGCACGAAGGCCCGGGGCTCGACGAGTTCTGGCAGGCCGTGTGCCGCTTCCGCGACGCGCAGGCGGCCAGCGGCCGGCTCGACGCGCGGCGCCACGAGCAGGACGAAGCCTGGATGTGGGAACGCATCGAGGCCGGGCTGCGCGAGCGCTTCCGCCAGCATCCGGCAGTGCGCGCGGCGCTGCCGGCGACGTGCGACGACGTGCGCGCCGGACGCACCGCGGCGTCGGTGGCGGCGCGCCGCCTGCTCGACCTCATGCGCTGACCCGGCGAACGCCAGCACCGACGAACGAACGGACCGACGAACGCAAAGACCGACGAA
>CAZFET010000023.1:18545-20423 GCA_964517545.1 uncultured Burkholderiaceae bacterium | reverse complement strand
GTGCGGCTGCCGCGCGGCGTCAGCGAGCAGGTCGACTACGAGTCGGAACTGGCGGTCGTGATCGGCCGCGGCGGGCGCGACATCCCGGCCTCGCGCGCGATGGAGCACGTGTTCGGCTACACGATCGTCAACGACGTGACCGCGCGCGACGTGCAGGTGCGCCACCAGCAGTGGGACCTCGGCAAGAGCTTCGACGGCTTCTGCCCGATGGGGCCGTGGATCGTCGGCGTCGACGAACTCGACGGCCGCGACACGCGCGTGCGCGGCTGGGTGAACGGCGAGCTGCGCCAGGACGGCCGCACGAAGGACCTGATCTTCGACATCCCCACCCTGATCGAGACCTGCTCGCGCGGCATCACCTTGTACCCCGGCGACGTGATCGCCACCGGCACGCCGGCCGGCGTGGGCATGGGCTTCGACCCGCCGCGCTTCCTGAAGCCCGGCGACGTGGTGCGCGTCGAGATCGACGGCCTCGGCGCGATCGAGAACCGCTTCGAATGAGCCTGCACTTCATCGACCGCGTGGCGGTGGAAGACGAAGGCGAGGGCGATGCCGTCGTCTGCGTGCACGGGCTGGGCGGCACGTCGAACACCTGGACGCCGCTGATGCCCGCGCTCGCGCGCCACCGCGTCGTGCGTCTCGACCTGCCGGGCAGCGGCCGTTCGCACCGCGTGGACGGGCCGCTGTCGATCGCGCGCTTCGTCGAGTGCGCGCTGGCCGTGTGCGCGCGCCTGGGCATCGAGCGCGCGCACTGGCTCGGCCACTCGATGGGCACGATCGTCTGCCAGCACCTCGCGGTGGCCGAGCCGCGCCGGGTGCGCAGCCTCGCGCTGTTCGGCGCGCTGCCGGCGCCGGCCGACGGCGCGCGCGCCGGCCTGCGTGCGCGCGCCGAGACCGCGCGGCGCGACGGGGTGGCCGGCCTGCAGGCCATCGCCGAGGCCATCGTGCAGGCGGCCACGTCGGCCGACACGCGCGAGCGCCTGCCGGTCGCGGTGGCCGCGGTGCGCGAGAGCCTGATGCGGCAGGACCCCGACGGCTATGCGCGCTCGACCGAGGCGCTGGCGGCCGCCGAGGCGGCCGAGATCGCGCGCATCGAGGCGCCGGTGCTCATCGTCACCGGCGACGCCGATCCGATCGGCCCGCCGCAGGTGGCGCGCGCGATGGCCGAGCGCATGCCGAACGCGCGCGTGCAGGTGCTGCCGCGCTGCGGCCACTGGACCCCCTTCGAGCGGCCGCAGGAGTGCGCCGCCGCGCTGCGCGAGTTCCTCGCCGCGCAGCGCCGCTGAACCGGGAGACGCGACATGGCCAACGTGCTGTTCACCAACGTGCGCATCTTCGACGGCAGCGGCGAGCGTCCGTACGACGGCGAGCTGCTGGTGCAGGGCCAGCGCATCGCGCGCGTCACGCGCGGGCGCGGCCTGCCGGTGGTGGGCGCGACGGTGATCGACGGCGCGGGCGCGTTCCTGATGCCCGGCATGGTCGAGGCGCACACGCACTTCTCGTGGAACGACCAGCCGAGCCTCGATGCGATCCAGCGCATGCCGCCGGAGGAGCACATCCTGTGGTGTGCGCAGGTCGCGCGGCGCTACCTCGACATGGGCTGGACCTCGTGCGTGGGCGCGGCCACCGCCAAGCCGCGGCTCGACGTGGTGATCCGCAACGCCATCAACGACGGCACGATCGTCGGCCCGCGCTACCTGGCCGCCAGCCAGGAGATCACCGTGCCGGGCGGGCTGGGCGACACCACGCAGCCGCACCTGCCGCAGCCGGAGTTCGCGTTCGGCGCGGTGGTCAGCGGCGTCGACGAGATGCGCCGCTGCGTGCGCATGTTCTGCAAGTACGGCGTCGACTCGCTGAAGATCAACCTCTCGGGCGAGT
>CAZFET010000023.1:14527-18535 GCA_964517545.1 uncultured Burkholderiaceae bacterium | reverse complement strand
CTCCCATGATCAGGACGCGGACGGGCATCGTTACGCCTGCGCCGGCCCCTCGGGCGAGTCGATCACCGGCATGCCCAGCGAGATGAGCCAGTTCACCGAGGAGGAGATCGCCACCTGCGTGCAGGAGGCCAAGGCCTGGGGCAAGCGCGTGGCGGCGCACGCGCGCTCCACCTGGTCGATCAAGCAGTGCGTGAAGCACGGCATCGAGGTCATCTACCACGCGAGCTTCACCGACGAGGAGGCACTGGACCTGCTGGAGTCGCGCAAGCGCGAGCACTTCATCGCGCCGGGCCTCGCGTGGCTGATCAACACCTGCCATCACGCGGGCGAGTGGGGCATCACGCCCGAGGTGGCGCGCGGCATGGGCTACTTCCGCGAGCTCGAGGCGGCGATCGAGTCGATGCGCGCGCTGCACCGCCGCGGCGTGCGCATCCTGCCCGGCGGCGACTACGGCTTCGCCTGGACGCCGCACGGCACCAACGCGAAGGACCTGGAGTACTTCGTCAAGTACGTCGGCATGTCGACGATGGAGGCGCTGCTGTCGGCCACCGCCTGGGGCGGCCCGATGATGCGCATGGGCGACCAGCTCGGCCAGCTGCGCGAAGGCTGGCTCGCCGACGTGCTGCTGATCGACGGCGACCCGCTCGCCGACATCACCGTGCTGCAGGACCGCGCGCGCATCCTGGCCGTCATGAAGGACGGCGAGTTCCACCGCGCGCCGCCGGTGCGCAGCGCGCGCACCACCACCCACTGGGCGGCCTGAGCGCGCGAACGAGGAGACCGGCCATGGACGACACCGTGCTGTTCACCAACGCGCGCATCCTCGACGGCACCGGCCAGCCGCCGTGGAGCGGCAGCGTGCTGGTGCAGGGCCAGCGCATCCGTCAGGTCGGCCGCTCGACCAGCGCCATCCCCACGCACGGCGCGACCGTGATCGACGCCGCCGGCGCGACCCTGATGCCGGGCCTGGTCGAGGCGCACACGCATTTCTCGTGGAACGACGCGGCCACCCTGGCCGAGATCCAGCGCATGCCGCTGGAAGAACACGTGCTGTGGTGCGCCAAGGTCGCGCGGCGCTATCTCGAGGCGGGCTTCACGTCGTGCGTCGGCGCGGCCTGCGCGAAGCCGCGGCTCGACGTGGTGATCCGCAACGCCATCAACGCCGGGCAGATCCCCGGGCCGCGCTACCTCGCGGCCAGCCAGGAGATCACGGTGCCCGGCGGGCTGGGCGACGAGACCTTGCCGCACCTGCCGTTCCCCGAGTTCAGCTTCGGCGTCAACGTCAACGGCGCCGACGACATGCGCCGCGTCGTGCGCATGTTCCTGAAGTACGGCGTCGACTCGATCAAGCTCAACCTGTCTGGCGACAACTTCACGCCCGACTCGCCGGCCGAGACGACGTGGATGACCGACGCCGAGGTGGCCGCCGCGATGGAGGAGGTGCGCCTGCGCGGCAAGCGCGCCGCCGCGCGCGCGCGCTCGGCCGCGTCGGTCAAGCAGGCGCTGCGCCACGGCGTCGAGGTCATCTACCACGCGAGCTTCACCGACGAGGAGACGCTCGACATGCTCGAGGCGCAGCGCGACCGCGTGTTCGTCGCGCCGGGCATCGCCATCCTCTACGCGATGCTCCACGAGGCCGAGCCCTGGGGCATCACGCGCGCCAATGCCACCGAGATGGGCTACCAGCGCGAGTGGGACGCGGCCATCGAATCGCTTCGGGCGATGCACCGGCGCGGCGTGCGCATCCTGCCCGGCGGCGACTACGGCTTCGCCTTCACGCCGCACTGCCAGAACGCGCGCGACCTCGAGTTCTTCGTCAAGTACCTCGGCTTCACGCCGATGGAGGCGATCCGCAGCGCCACGATGTACGGCGGCCAGATCATGAAGCGCGGCCACGAGCTGGGCATGGTGAAGGAGGGCTGCCTCGCCGACCTGCTGCTGGTCGACGGCGACCCGCTGGCCAACCTGTCGATCCTGCGCGATCCGAAGCGCATCCTCGCCGTCATGAAGGACGGCGTGTTCGCCAAGGCGCCCGACGTGGCGGCCGAGCGCGCCTGGGGACGAGCGGCGGCATGAGCGCACGCGCACGCCTCGCGCTGTGGCTGCTGGTCGGCGGCCCGATCGCGGTGTTCTCGATCTGGGCGATGGTCGACAACGCGCGGCTGTACTTCGTCACCCTGCTCAACGGGCTCACGCTCGCGTCGCTGTACTTCATCGTGGCCAGCGGCTTCACGCTCGTGTTCGGGCTGATGCGCAACGTCAACCTCGCGCACGGCTCGCTGTACCTGCTGGGCGGCTACGTGGGCTTCACCATCGCCGACCAGACCGGCTGGTGGCTGCTCGCGCTGGCCGGTGGCTTCCTCGCGGCCGCGCTCACCGGGCTGCTGATCCAGGTGCTGATCCTGCGCCACATGCAGGGCCAGGACCTGCGGCAGACGATGGTGACCATCGGCCTGTCGATCGTGATCGCCGACATCCTGCTGTGGATCTTCACCGGCCAGGTCCACCAGATGGAGGCGCCCGCGTGGCTGCAGGGCCCGATCCGCGACATCCCGCTGATCCGCGCGTACTCGGCCTACCGGCTGAGCCTGCTCGGCTTCGGCATCGCGATCGGCGTGTTCCTGTGGTGGCTGCTCAACCGCACGCGCGTGGGCGCGATGATCCGCGCCGGCGTCGACGACCGCGCGATGCTCGCCGCCGCCGGCGTGAACGTGAACCTCGTGTTCGCGGTGACGTTCATGCTCGGCGCGGGGCTCGCCGGCATCGGCGGCGTGATCGGCGCGGTGGAGCTGTCGATGGTGCCGGGCGAGGACACGCGGCTGCTGCTGGCGTCGCTCATCGTCGTCATCGTCGGCGGCATGGGCTCGGTGGTCGGCGCGGCCATCGGCGCGGTGATCCTGGGCCTGGCCGAGACCTACGGGCTCGCGTACGCGCCGACCTACAGCGTGGTGTTCACGTTCGTGATCCTCATCCTGGTGCTGGCTTTTCGGCCTCGCGGGATCATGGGGAGGGCGGCGTGATGCCTTGGCGCTCTCTTGCGAGTGCCCGGCGCTCTCTTGCGAGTGCCCGGCGCCCTCTTGCGAGCGCTATGGGTACGGCGGTGCACGTTCGTTGCGGCGCGCCGGTCTCGCCCGGCCGGCGAGTTCCTTTTCTTTGCTGGCTCAAAGAAAAGGAACCAAAAGAAAGAGCCTCCAACATCCGACCTGTCCGTGGCCTGCCCACGGGGGCCGCTTCTCCACCGCCGCACCACTTGCACCGGGGCGCGGCCGGTGACGGCCAAGGCGGCTCTTTGCGCCGGGCGTCCAAGCGCAACGGCCCGCAGGCCAGCAGCCCCACATGCGCTCGACATGCCAGGTCGGTGACCGGCCGCGTCCGGCACCGCGCACCTGAAGGGCGGAGAAGCGGGCCCCGCCGGCATGGCAGTGCGGGATCGGATGTTGCAGGCTCTCTTCTTTGGTTCCTTTCTTTTGAGCCCCCAAAAGAAAGGAACTCGCCGGCCGGGCGAGACCGGCGCGCCGCACCGCACGTGCACCGCCTCCTGCTAAGCGCTCCCCTCCCGTCCGCCACCGGAGGTGACCCGACATGAGCGCCGCCCACTGGCGCCGAGCCATGAACACCGGCGCGACCGCGTCGGTGCGTCCCTTGCCGAACCCGCCGGCTCCGCGCAGCCGGCCCGCGACGACGGCCACTGCGCACGAGCCGTTCGCGGACAGCGACGCCCCGCGCTGGCTGCAGTTCCTGTGGCGGCACCTGAGCGCCCGCCACGTGTTCGTGCTCGCCTTCGTGCTCGCGTATCCGTTCGTCGCGACGCCGTTCTTCACGTTCCAGATCGGCGCGCAGTCGCTGGCGCTCGGGCTCATCGCGCTGTCGCTCACCTTTCTCGGCGGCTATGGCGGCATGGTGTCGCTCGCGCAGATGACGGTGGCCGGCATCGCCGGTTATGCGGTCAGCATCCTGGGCACCAGCGTACAGCCGCTGAGCCTGGGCTGGCCCTGATGGGTGGCGGTA
>CAZFET010000023.1:0-14517 GCA_964517545.1 uncultured Burkholderiaceae bacterium | reverse complement strand
CTCTCGATGCGCTCGCGCAGTCCGGGCCCAGCCTCCTCGGGCACGCCGCTGTCGCTCGGCTGGCCGTGGTGGGTGGCGGCGCTGCTCGCGATTCCGGCGGCGACGCTCGCGGCCACGTTCATCGGCTGGCTGTCGGTGCGCACCGAGGGCATCTACACGATCATGATCACCCTGGCGATCGGCGTCGCGTTCTACTACCTGGCGCTGCAGAACTACTCGGTGTTCAACGGCTTCCAGGGCTTCCAGA
Organism: uncultured Burkholderiaceae bacterium; assembly: GCA_964517545.1. Lineage (GTDB taxonomy): Bacteria > Pseudomonadota > Gammaproteobacteria > Burkholderiales > Burkholderiaceae_C > CAZFET01. The sequence continues at coordinate 14,270 of CAZFET010000023.1, read as the reverse complement.
AGGTCTACCCGCCGGTGGTGTTCGGCGTCGACTGGCGCGATCCGGTGCCGTTCTACTTCCTCGTGCTGTTCTGGGCGCTGGCCGGCTACCTGTTCGTGAAGTGGCTGGTGCGCACCCCGTTCGGCATCGCGATGCAGGGCATCCGCGACAACCCGCGGCGCATGAACGCGCTGGGCTACCACGTGGTGGCGCACCGCGTGGCGGCCTACGCGGTGGCGGGGCTCATCGCGTCGATCGGCGGCATCCTGCTCGTCTGGTACAACGGCCTGATCACGCCCAACTCGGTCAACACCGGGTGGCTGATCAACATCCTGGTGATCGCCGTGCTCGGCGGCATGAAGCATCCGATCGGCGCGTTCCTCGGCGCGATCGTGTTCGTGCTGCTGCAGACCTTCGCCATCGACCTCATCGATCGCGAGCGCTTCAACCTCGTGATCGGCGTCGTGTTCCTCGCCATCGTGCTGTTTTCCCCCGACGGCCTGCTCGGGTTGTGGGCGAAGCTCCGCTCACGCTTCGGCCCGAACGCCGCCTTGACCACCCCCCGAAGGAGACAAGCGTGAAAGTGACGAAGCGATTCCTCGTGCGTTCGATGCTGGGTGCGGCCGCGCTGTCGGCCGTGATGGGCACGGCCTGGGCGCAGGGCCAGCCGGTGAAGATCGGTCTGCTGGCCACGCTCGAAGGGCCCTTCGCCGCCGGCGGCGCCGACGGCATGCGCGGCGCCGAGCTGGCCGTGAAGCAGCGCAACGGCGTGGTGGCCGGCCGCAAGATCGAGATCATCAAGGCCTCGTCGAACGCCAACCCCGACGTCGCGGTCAACGCGGTGCGCAAGCTGGTCGAGCAGGACAAGGTCGACATCGTGGTCGGCCCGCTGTCGGGCAGCGAGGGCATCGCCGTCAAGGACTACTCCAAGACGCAGCCGCAGGTCACCTTCATCAACGGCGCGTCGGGCGCGCAGGCGACGACGCTGGTCAACCCGAGCCCGAACTTCTTCCGCTTCAACACCGAGGGCGCGCAGTGGATGGTGGGCCTGGGCAAGGCCGCCATCGACAAGGGCTACAAGCGCGTGATGGTGATCGCCGAGGACTACGCCTTTCCGTACTCGCAGGTGCAGGGCTTCATGGCCGAGTTCTGCCGGCTCGGCGGCAAGGTGCCGGTCAAGGCCTGGGTGCCGCTGGGCGGCAAGGACTACTCGTCGGTGATCGCGCGCATCCCGAAGGACGTCGACGCGCTGCTGGTGGTGCTGGGCGGCGCCGACGCGGTGAACTGCCTGGAGCAGTACGAGAACGCCGTGGGCGACAAGCCGAAGCTCGGCGGCTCGATCACCGTGAGCCAGGACGTGCTGAACTACAAGGGCAAGCGGCGCGACTCGCTGGTGGGCACCCTGTCGGCCGGCCCGGTGGCCGACGCCTACGACGGCGCCGACTGGAAGGCCTTCGTCGCCGACTACCAGAAGAACTATCCGGTGTCGGCCGGCGGCTTCCCGAGCCCCAGCCTGTTCGCCTACGTCTACTACGTGAACATGAAGGCCGCGCTCGACGGGCTGGCAGCGGTCAACGGCGACCTGTCGGGCAACCACGCCAAGTACCGCGAGGCGCTGTCGAAGATGGTGCTCAAGACGCCGACCGGCGACGTGCGCCTGGACGCCAACCGCCAGGCCATCGGCACCACCTTCGTCACCGAGGTGGTGAAGGACGCGAAGGGCGAGCTGACCACCAAGGTCGCGCGCAAGGTGGACAACGTCGACCAGCTCCTCGGCGCGAAGAAGGAGGAGTTCCAGATCGGCTCGCGCGACGTGCCGGCCTGCCCCTGAGCGCCGGCGGCGAGCCTCCCGTGGCCTCGGTCAGCCAGCTGCGCACGGCCTTCTCCGCGCGCCCGCCGTCGGCGGGCGCGGGAGCGGCCGTGCCGCTCGCGTCGAACGACGCGCTCGTGCTCGAGAACGTGTCGCGCACGTTCGGCGCGCTGCGCGCGGTCGACGACGTGTCGTTCACCGTGGCCGCGGGCCAGAAGTACGCGGTGCTCGGCTCCAACGGGGCCGGCAAGACGACCTTGTTCAACACCGTGACCGGCGACTTCCCGCCGACCGCCGGTCGCGTGCGCTTCTTCGGCGAGGACATCACCCATCTGCCGCCGTACGAGCGCATCCGCAAGGGTTTGCGGCGCACCTACCAGTCGTCGCTGCTGTTCCGCGACCTGAGCGTGCGCGACAACCTGTTCCTCGCGGTGCGCGGCGTGGCGAGCGGGCGCTTCAGCTTCGCGCGGCCGCGTGCCGCGAGCCCGTCGCGCATCGCCACCGACGACCTGCTCGAGCGCGTGCGGCTCTCGCACATCGCCGACGAGCCGGTGTCGAGCCTGTCGCACGGCCAGCAGCGCCAGCTCGAGATCGGCATGGCGCTGGCCGGCGCGCCGCGGCTGATCCTGTTCGACGAGCCGGCCGCGGGGCTGTCGCCGGCCGAACGGCGCGAGCTGGTGGCGCTGCTCACGTCGCTGCCCGCGCACATGAGCTTCGTGCTGATCGAGCACGACCTCGACATCGCGCTGCGCGTGGTCGAGCGCGTCACCGTCATGCACGACGGCCGCGTGCTCAAGACCGGCACGCCGGCCGAGATCGAGAACGACGCGCAGGTGCAGTCGATCTACATGGGAGGGCGTCACTGATGGCGCTGTGGTCGCGCAAGACCGACGAGCCGAAGTCGCGCGCCCCCGTGCTGGCGGTGCAGGGGCTCGACGTCTACTACGGCCGCGCGCACGCGCTGCAGGGCGTGACCTTCACGATCGAGCGCGGGGTGTACGGCGTGGTCGGCCGCAACGGCATGGGCAAGACCACCTTGTGCAACGCCGCGACCGCGGAGATCTACACCCTCGGCACGGCCAGCGGCAGCGTGCGCCTGGCCGGCGAGGAGATCCTCGGCCTGGCGCCGCACGTCATCACGCGGCGCGGCATCGCCTACGTGCCGCAGGGCCGCCGCGTGTGGCCTTCGCTCAGCGTCGACGAGACCCTGCGCCTCGCCGCGCGCCGCCACCGCGACGTCGAGCGCGTGTACGACATGTTCCCGCGGCTGGCCGAGCGCAAGTCCAACGGCGGCGCGCAGCTCTCGGGCGGCGAGCAGCAGATGCTGGCCATCGGCCGCGCGCTGCTGCTGGAGCCGAAGCTGCTGGTGATGGACGAGCCCACCGAGGGCCTCGCGCCGGTGATCGTCGAGCAGGTCGCGCAGGCGCTGCGCGACCTCGCCGCCGAGGGCGACATCGCGGTGCTGCTGATCGAGCAGAACCTCGGCGTCGCCATCGAGGTGGCCGACCGCATCGGCGTGATGGTCAACGGCCGCATCGCGCAGGAGCTCGACGCGTCGCGACTCGCCGCCGACCGCGAGCTGCAGGAGCGGCTGCTCGGCGTGCGCGCGGGCGGCGCCGACGACGAGCCCGCGCCGAGCGCCGCCGCGCCGTCCGACGAGCCTCCGCGGCCGACGACCGTGATCACCGTGCGCCGCGCGCACGGCGAGGGCTTGCCGTCGCTCGACGAACTCGCGCCGCGCGCGGTGCGCGGGTTCAACCGCTGGAACGCCGCCGACCCCGACGCGCCGGTGCCGGACATCTCGCGCGACCCGGGCGGCGCAGGCGCTCCCGGCGTGTGGCCTGCGCCGGGCTCGTCCGCGTCGGGAGCGGAGGCGGCGTCGGGTGAGGGCTATGCGTCGAATCTGGGCGTTGCGTCGAGTGCGGGTGCTGCACCGACTCCGCTCGGGCTGAGCCCGTCGAGGCCCCCCCACCACGGCCAGGTCTTCGACTTCCCCGTCGCCGCGAGCAGCGCCCGCGCCGCCTACGTGGCCGGCACCTTCGACACCAAGGCGCGCGAGCTCTTCTACCTGCGCCAGTGCCTCGAGAAGCTCGGCCTGCGCGTGGTGACGGTGGACCTGTCCACCAGCGGCCGGCCGTCGCCGGCCAGCGTGCACCCGCGCGAAGTGGCGCGGCACCATCCGCGCGGCGAGTCGGCGGTGTTCAGCGGCGACCGCGGCAGCGCGGTCAGCGCGATGGCCGAGGCCTTCGAGCACTTCATGCGCTCGCGCCGCGACGTCGGCGGGCTCATCTCGGCCGGCGGCTCCGGCGGCACTGCGCTCGCCACGCCGGCGATGCGCGCGCTGCCGGTCGGCGTGCCCAAGGTGATGGTCTCGACCATGGCCTCGGGCGACACGCGGCCGTACGTGGGGCCGAGCGACATCTGCATGATGTATTCGGTGACCGACGTGCAGGGCATCAACCGCATCAGCGAGAAGGTGCTCGCCAACGCGGCGCACGCGCTGGCCGGGATGATCGCGCACCCGCCGCCGCAGGGCACCGCCACCAAGGCGGCGATCGGGCTCACAATGTTCGGCGTCACCACGCCGTGCGTGCAGGCCGTGACCCAGCGGCTGGCCGACGAGTACGACTGCCTCGTGTTCCACGCCACCGGCGTGGGCGGCCAGTCGATGGAGAAGCTGGCCGACTCGGGGCTGCTGGCCGGCGTGATCGACGTGTCGACCACCGAGATCGCCGACGAGATCGGCGGCGGCGTGCTGTCGGCCGGGCCGACCCGGCTCGACGTGTTCGCGCGCCACGCGATCCCCTACGTGGGCTCGTGCGGCGCGCTCGACATGGTGAACTTCGGCGCGTGGGACACGGTGCCCGAGCGTTTCCGCGGCCGTCGGCTGTACCGCCACAACCCGACCGTCACCCTGATGCGCACCACGCCCGACGAGTGCCGCGCGATCGGCGAGTTCATCGCGCGCAAGCTCAACGCGATGCGCGGTCCGGTGCGCTTCCTCATCCCGGAAGGCGGCGTGTCGGCGATCGACCGGCCGGGTCAGCCGTTCCACGATCCCGAGGCCGACCGCGCGCTGTTCGCGGCCATCGAGCAGGGCCTGCGCAGCGGCAGCGAGCGCCGGCTCGTGCGGCTGCCGCATCACATCAACGACGAGGCCTTCGCCGACGCGCTGGTCGCCGCCTGGCGCGAGGTGTCGCGCAGCGCGGCCGAGGCGCGACGCGCCTGAGCACCGGAGGGAGCCCATGCCACGCATCGCCCGCACCGAACTGCTGCAGCGCCTGCGCGCCAAGATCGTCGCGGGCCGGCCGATCATCGGCGGCGGCGCCGGCACCGGCCTGTCGGCCAAGTGCGAGGAGGCCGGCGGCATCGACCTCATCGTCATCTACAACTCGGGCCGCTACCGCATGGCCGGCCGCGGCTCGCTCGCCGGGCTGCTGGCCTACGGCAACGCCAACGAGATCGTGTGCGACATGGCGCGCGAGGTGCTGCCGGTGGTGAAGCGCACGCCGGTGCTGGCCGGCGTGAACGGCACCGACCCGTTCATGATCCCCGAGCAGTTCCTGCGCCGGCTGATCGACCTCGGCTTCTCGGGCGTGCAGAACTTTCCCACCGTCGGGCTGATCGACGGCACCTTCCGCGCCAACCTCGAGGAGACCGGCATGGGCTACGGCCTGGAGGTCGAGATGATCGCGCGCGCGCGCGCTCTCGACCTGCTGACCACGCCCTACGTCTTCAACGAGCGCGACGCGCGCGACATGGCCGCGGCCGACGCCGACGTCGTGGTCTGCCACCTCGGGCTGACCACCGGCGGCACCATCGGCGCCGAGACCGCGCTGACCCTGGCCGACTGCGTGGAGCCGATCAACGCGTGGGCCGCCGCGGCCAAGAGCGTGAAGCCCGACGTCATCGTGCTGTGTCACGGCGGGCCGATCGCGACGCCCGACGACGCGCAGTACATCCTGCGCCACTGCCCCGGCTGCCACGGCTTCTACGGCGCCAGCTCGATGGAGCGGCTGCCCGCCGAGGTGGCGCTGACCGAGACCACGCGGCGCTTCACCGAGATCACCCGATAGGGAACTGGAGACACGACCATGACCGGCGCTGAATTCGGCCACTTCATCCTGGGCCTCATCGTCCTGGCGATCGTCGTCGCGATCGTCGTGTGGCTGCTGCACTGGCTGTACCTGCGCAGCAGCAAGGAGCGCGCGTTCGTGCGCACCGGCCTGGGCGGGCAGAAGGTGGTGCTCGACGGCGGCGCCTTCGTGCTGCCGATCGTGCACGACGTGATCCCGGTGAACATGAACACCTTGCGGCTCGAAGTCGCGCGCGGACGCGACAAGGCGCTGATCACCAAGGACCGCATGCGCGTGGACGTGATCGCCGAGTTCTACGTGCGCGTGGCCGCCGAGCCGGCGGCGGTGGCCGCGGCGGCGCAGACCCTGGGCCTGCGCACGATGGAGCCCGAGCAGCTCAAGGAACTGATCGAGGGCAAGTTCGTCGATGCGCTGCGCACCGCCGCGGCGGAGATGACGATGGAGGAGCTGCACGAGAAGCGCGGTGCCTACGTGCGCCGCGTGCGCGAGACCGTGGCCGAGGACCTGAAGAAGAACGGCCTGGAGCTGGAGGCCGCGTCGCTGACGCAGCTCGACCAGACCTCGATGGAGTTCTTCAACCCGAGCAACGCGTTCGACGCCGAGGGCCTGACGCGGCTGACCGAGCAGATCGAGCGGCGCAAGAAGCAGCGCAACGACGTCGAGCAGGACACCTTGATCGCCATCCGCAACAAGAACCTCGAGGCCGAGAAGCTCTCGCTCGAGATCGACAAGGAAGCCGAGCACGCGCGCCTGGCGCAGCAGCGCGAGGTGGAGATCGCGCGGGCGCGGCAGCGCGCCGAGGTGGCGGCCGAGCGCGCGCAGCGCGAGCAGGACGCCGAGGGCGCGCAGATCGCCGCGCGCCAGGCCATCGAGGCCGCGCGCATCCGCAGCGAGCAGAGCGTGGAGCAGGAGCGCATCCACAAGGAGCGCGAGGTGCAGGCCGCCGAGATCGAGCGGCGCAAGGCGCTGGAGCTCGCCGAGCAGCAGCGCGCCATCGCGGTGGCGCGCGAGAGCCAGGCACAGAGCGAGGCGCAGGCCGCGGCCGACGTGGCGCGCGCCGAGGCGGTGGCGGCCGAGGAGAAGGTGTTCACCGCGCGCGAGATCGAGATGGCCGAGCGCAAGAAGGCGATCGAGCTGATCGCGGCGCGCCAGGCCGCCGAGCGCGAGGCGCTGCGCCTGACCGCCGCGGCCGAGGCCGAGAAGGCCGCCAGCGCCGATCGCGGCGCGGCGATCCGCGCGCAGGCCGAGGCCGACGCCGACGCCGAGAAGATCCGCGCGATGGCCGCGCGCGTGCGCGCCGAGATCGAGGCCGAGGCCACGCGCCTGATGAACGAGGCGCACAACGTGCTCACGCCGGAGGCGCGGGCGTCGGCGCTGCGGCTCAAGCTCGTCGAGAAGGCCGAGGCCATCATCCGCGAGGCGGTGCGCCCGATGGAGCGCATCGACGGCATCAAGATCCTGCACGTCGAGGGCCTGGCCGGCGGCGGAGGCGGCGGCGACGGCTCGATGGGTGGCGGCGCGGGCTTCGCCGACAGCGTGGTGAACTCGGCGCTGCGCTTTCGTGCGCAGGCGCCCATCGTCGACCAGCTGCTGCGCGAGATCGGCCTCGAGGCCGGCGACATCAACCGGCTGGCCAGCGGGGTGGCGGGCGGATCGGCGGCGCTGCCGCCCGCGCAGCCGAAGAAGGACTGAGACATGGTGCGCGTGTACGTCTCCAGCGTGATCGACGCGCCGGCCGACGCGGTGTGGGCGCGCGTGCGCGACTTCAACGCGCTGCCGTTGTGGCACCCGGCCATCGCCGACAGCCGCATCGAGAACGCCGAGCCGAGCGACAAGGTCGGCTGCATCCGCCACTTCCATACGCGCGACGGCGGCACGATCCGCGAGCAGCTGCTGGCGCTGTCGGACTACGACTACACCTGCACGTACTCGATCCTCGAGAGCCCGATGGGCGTGGAGCACTACGTCGCGACCCTGAAGCTCACGCCGGTGACCGACGGCGCGCGCACCTTCGCCGAGTGGAGCGCGGAGTTCGAGTGCGCGCCCGGCCGCGAGCGCGAGCTGACCGAGCTGATCGGCGGCGGCGTGTTCCAGGGCGGCTTCGACGCGCTGAAGCGGCACTTCTCCAGGCGCTGAGGCAGGCGGCGCGATGCTGCAGCGAGTGGTCCGCTCCACCATCATCGACGCGCCGATCGAGCGCGTGTGGGAGGTGCTGCGCGACTTCAACAGCCACGTGCAGTGGCACTCGGTGGTGGCCGACAGCCACATCGAAGGCGGCGAGCGCAGCGACCAGGTCGGCTGCGTGCGCGCCTTCACCTTGAAGGATGGCAACGCGCTGCGCGAACAGCTGCTCACCCTGTCGGACACCGAGTACCGCTCGACCTACTGCATCCTCGACGGCACGGTGCCGCTGCAGCGCTACGTGGCCACGGTCACGCTCAGGCGGGTGACCGACGGCGACCGCACGTTCTGGCACTGGGAGTCGACCTTCGCCACGCCGCCCGGCCGCGAGCGCGAGCTGTCGCAGATGGTGGCGCAGGGCGTGTACGAGCAGGGCTTCGCCGACCTGCGCCGCTGGCTCGAGACGGGCGCCGCGCTGCGCCGGCGAGCGGCGGTGGAGGCCGGCCGCACGGGCATCGCGTCGCGCCGCGTGCTCGTGCGCGAACACGGCGACGCGGCGCAGCTCGTGCCCGAGGCGCACGAGACGCCGCCGCCGGCGGCCGGCGAGCTGCGCATCCGCCAGCGCGTGATCGGCGTGAACTTCATCGACGTGTACATGCGGCGCGGCTGGCTGCCCGAGCTGCTGAAGCCCGGCGGCGTGCCGGGCATGGAGGCGGCCGGCGAGGTGATCGACACGGGCGAGGGGGTGAGCGGCTTCCTGCCCGGCGACAGCGTGGCCTACCTGTTCGGCCGGCCCGGCGCGTACTGCAGCGTGCGCTGCGTGCCGGCCGCGAACGTGGTGCGGCTGCCCGCCCACGTGAGCGACGACGCGGCCGCCGCGCTGCTGCTCAAGGGCGTGACGGCCGACTACCTGCTGCGCGACCTCGGGCGCGTCGGCCGCGGCACGCGGCTGCTCGTGCACGCGGCGGCCGGCGGCCTCGGGCTGCTGGTGTGCGCGTGGGCCAGGTCGCTCGGCGCGCGCGTGATCGGCACGGTGTCGAGCGAGGCCAAGGCGCACGTGGCGCGCGAGCACGGCTGCGAGCACGTGATCGTGGACCGCGAGTACCGCTTCGCCGACGCGGTGCAGCGCGAGTTCGGCGGCGCCGACGTCATCGTCGACGGGCTGGGCGCGGCGGCGCAGGACGAGAACCTCGCCGCGCTCGCGCCCTGCGGACACTGGATCAGCGTGGGCCAGGCCAGCGGCCCGCTGCGCCCGCTCGACCCCGACGCGCTGGTCATGAAGTCGGCCACGTTCTCGCGCCCCGTCGTGTTCGCGTACGCGGCAACGCCCAAGGCGCTGCGCGAGCGCGCACAGCGCGTGTTCGACGCGCTGGCCGCCGGCGTGCTGCCCGCGCCGCGCCTCGAGCGCTTCACGCTCGACGGCGCGCGCGACGCGCACGAGCGGCTCGAGTCGCGCGCCAGCAGCGGCGCGCTGGTGCTGGTGGCCTGAAGCTGGCAGCCCGGCGCCGACGCCGAGCCCGCGGCCCGACGACGAGGAGCACGACCGTGATCGAAGGCATGAACCACTTCACCATCACCGCCGAGGACCGCGACGCGACGCTCGCGTTCTACTGCGGCCTGCTCGGCCTGCGCGAAGGCCCGCGCCCCGACCTCGGATTCCCCGGCAGCTGGCTGTACGCCGACGGCCAGCGCGGCGCGGTGCTGCACATCTACTGGGACCGCCCGATGCCCGCGCAGCGCACCGGCGTGATCGACCACATGGCCTTCACCGCGCGCGACCTGAAGGCGGTGAAGGCCCGCTTCGACGCCGCCGGCCAGAAGTACGACCTGAAGCGCCAGGCCGGCGCAGGCACGTGGCAGCTGTTCACCTTCGATCCGAACGGGGCGAAGGTGGAGCTGGATTTCGACGCGGGGGAGAGCGTGTAGGCGACGGGGGCGCGGAGGTCGTCGCGGCCGGCGCTTCGCAGGCATCGTGGCACGTCGGGGCCACGACTCGTGGCGCTCGCCTCGGAGTTCGTGAACTCGATGGGCGCGATCCTGCATCGCGTGCCCGCACCACCCCGCCGCCGCGCCGCGCATTTGATCCCGCGCAAGAACCGGCCGGCGCGTGCGCCCTAGAGTGGCCGCATCGCAGTCACGCGCCTCGCAGGGAGCGCGCCATGTACCAGCATCTGCTCGTTCCGGTCGACGGATCCGAACTCTCCGAACGCGCCATCGACGCCAGCCTCGAGCTGGCGCGGCGGCTCGGCGCGTCGATCACGGCGTTCATCGCCGAGCCGCCCGCGCCGCCGCCGCCGGCGGGCTACGGCACGATGGGCTACGTGCAGGCGATGAAGGAGCACGACGTCGAGACGGCCGAGCACGCGAGTGCCGTGCTCAAGGCGTTCGAGCGCCGGGCGGGCGAGGCCGGCGTGCCGTTCGCCGGCTTCTACAGCCGCACGCAGGAGGTCGCCGCGGCGATCGTCGAGGCGGCGCGCGAGCGCGGCTGCGACATGATCGTGATGGCCACCCACGGCCGCGGCGCGTTCGGCGAGCTGCTGTTCGGCTCGCAGACCAAGAGCGTGCTGGCGCGCAGCAACCTGCCGCTGCTGGTGCTGCACTGACAGCGCGGAGCGCCACACGATGTCGGGCACCCTTCTCAGCGCCGCGCAGTCGGCCGAGTTCCGCCGGCGGCTCGAGGCGCTCGCGGCCGAGCTGGACGCCGAGCTGCGGCAGCGCCGCGGCGAGCTCGCCGCCGAGCACGCGGCCACGTCCAACACCTTCGTCGCCGGCAGCGAAGGCGCCGTCGTCGCCACCGACGACGACCGCGCCCTCGCGCTGATGCGCCACGAGGCGCACGAGCTCGCCGAGGTGCGCGACGCGCTCGCGCGGCTCGACGCCGGCACCTACGGTTTCTGCTCGCGCTGCGGCGATCCGATCGGCGAGCCGCGCCTCGCGGCGCTGCCGACCGCGAAGCTGTGCCTGGCCTGCCAGAGCGCGGCCGAACATCCGGCGGCCCGATGATGAGCCCGGCCGTCGCGATGGACACCCCGGCCCCGAACCTGCGCACCGCCTGGCGGGCGCTGCAGTTCGACGGTGCCGGCCGGCCGCTCGCGCAGGTGATGCGCGATCGCCTGCCCGCGCCCGGCCCGGGCCAGGTGCGCGTGCGCGTGGCCGCCTGCGGCGTGTGCCGCACCGACCTGCACCTGGTGGACGGCGACATCGACGCGCCCGACCATCCGGTGATCCCCGGCCACGAGATCGTCGGCCGCATCAGCGCCATCGGTCCGCAGGTCGCCGGGCTGCGCGTCGGCGACCGCGTGGGCATCGCGTGGCTGGGCTGGACCTGCGGCCGCTGCGACCACTGCCGCGGCGGGCGCGAGAACCTGTGCCCGCAGGCGCGCTTCACCGGCTGGCAGATCGACGGCGGCTACGCCGAGCATGCCGTGGCCGACGCGCGCTACGTGTTCCGCATCCCCGAGCGCTACAGCGACGAGGAGGCCGCGCCGCTGCTGTGCGCGGGCCTGATCGGCTGGCGCGCCTACCAGATGGCGGGGCGCGCGCGGCGCATCGGCCTGTACGGCTTCGGTGCCGCCGCGCACCTGGTCGCGCAGGTGGCGCGCGCGCAGCGCCGCGAGGTGTACGCCTTCACGCGACCGGGCGACGAGTCGGCGCAGTCGCTGGCGCGCGAACTCGGCGCGCTGTGGGCCGGCAGCTCCGAGGACGCGCCGCCTGCGGTGCTCGATGCGGCGCTGATCTTCGCGCCGGTGGGCGAGCTCGTGCCCACCGCGCTGCGTGCGGTGCGGCCCGGCGGCACCGTGGTGTGCGCCGGCATCCACATGAGCGACATCCCGTCGTTCCCGTACGCGTGGCTGTGGGGCGAGCGCCGGCTCGTCTCGGTGGCCAACCTGACCCGTGCCGACGGCGAGGCGTTCATGCGCATCGCCGACGAGATCCCGCTGCGCGTGAGCACGCAGCGCTACGACCTGAACGACGCCGACCGCGCGCTCGACGACCTGCGCGCCGGCCGCGTGCGCGGCGCGGCGGTGCTCGTGCCCTGAACGTCCCGACTTGAACCCGATTCCTCCCGAACTCGAAGCGCGGCTCGCCGCCAGCGGCCTGACGCCGCTGCGCCTGGGCGGCCGCACCCTGCTGCCCATCGTGCAAGGCGGCATGGGCATCGGCGTGTCCGCGCACCGACTGGCCGGCAACGTCGCCGCGCACGGCGGCGTCGGCACCTTGTCGGCCGTCGATCTGCGGCGCCACCACCCCGACCTGATGGAGCGCACGCGCGGCCTGGCGTCGCAGCACGGCGCCGAAGCCGAGGCCAAGGCCGCGATCGACGCGGCCAACCTGGTGGCGCTGGAGCGCGAGATCGCGGCGGCGCGCGCGCTGTCGGGCGGCCGCGGCCTGCTCGCGATGAACGTGATGCGCGCGGTCAGCGAGTACGCGCCGTACGTCACGCGCTCGCTCGAGTGCGGCATCGACGCGGTGGTGGTCGGCGCCGGCCTGCCGCTGGACCTGCCCGAACTCGCGCGCGAGCATCCGAAGGCGCTGCTCGTGCCGATCCTGTCCGACGCGCGCGGCGTGCAGCTCGTGGTGAAGAAGTGGCAGCGCAAGGGCCGGCTGCCCGACGCCATCGTCCTCGAGCACCCGCGGCTGGCCGGCGGGCACCTCGGCGCGGCGAAGATTGAGGACCTGAGCGACCCGCGCTTCGACTTCGAGCGCGTGCTGCCCGAGACGCGCGAGGCGCTGCGCGCGGCCGGCGTCGAGCAGGAGATCCCGCTCATCGCCGCCGGCGGCGTGCGCACCTTCGAGGACATCGCCCGGCTGCAGTCGCTCGGCGCCGCGGCGGTGCAGCTCGGCACGCCCTTCGCCGTCACGGCCGAGGGCGACGCGCACCCCGAGTTCAAGCGTGTCCTCGCCGAGGCGCGCGACGAGGACATCGTCGAGTTCACCAGCGTCGCCGGCCTGCCCGCGCGCGCGGTGGCCACGCCCTGGCTCGTGGCCTACCTGAAGGCGCTGCCGCGGCTGCAGGCGGTGGTGCACGCCAGGCAGCGCTGCACCAAGGCGTTCGACTGCCTCGCGCAGTGCGGACTGCGCGACGGCCTGAAGGGCTGGGGCCAGTTCTGCATCGACCACCAGCTCGCTGCCGCGTTGCGCGGCGACGTGAAGAAGGGCCTGTTCTTCCGCGGCGCCGGCGCGCTGCCCTTCGGCAGCCAGATCCGCAGCGTGCGCGAGCTGATCGAGCGCCTGCTCACGCGCGGCGTGCCGATGCTGCCGCTCGCGCAGCCGGCCGCCGAGTGCCTGCAGCCGCAGCCGGCCTGAGCATGTCGGCCGTCTTCACGGTGGTCGACGAACGGCGGCGCGCACCGCCGCCGCGCTGGCGCGTGCAGTGGCTGTTCGCCGCGCCGCATCGCATGGCCTTCGCCTGCGGCGCGCTGATGTTCGCGCTGGCCGCCACCTGGTGGGCCGCCGCCTCGATCGCGCAGTCGCAGGGGCTCGCGTGGCGCTGGGGCCTGCCGTCGCCGATCGCGCACGGGCTGCTGATGGGCTTCGGCTTCATGCCGATGTTCTTCGCCGGGTTCCTGTTCACCGCCGGCCCCAAGTGGCTGGGCCAGCCGCCCGTGGCGGCGCGTTCGATCGTGGGCGCGCTGCTCGCGCAGCTCGCCGGCTGGGGCGTGTTCGCCATCGGCGTGCACGCGCGCGCGCCCGAGATGGCCGCGGTGTACGGCGCCTTCGGGCTCGCCGCGGTGACGGCGGGCTGGGCACTCATGGTGCTGCGCTTCGCGCGCCTGGTGGCGACGAGCCGCGTGCCCGACCGGGTGCATGCCGCGCTCGTGGCGTGGGCCGGCGCGTTCGGCGTGATCGCGCTCGCGGCGTCGGCCGTCGGGGTCTGGCGCGGCGACTACGCGCTCGTGCGCGCGGCGCTGCACGCCGGTCTGTGGGGCTTCGTCGGCACGGTGTACGTGTCGGTGACGCACCGCATGATCCCGTTCTTCACCGCGTCGGCGCTGCCGTTGCTCGACGCCTGGCGGCCGCTGTGGCTGCTGGCGGTGTTCGTCGCCACGATGCTGTTCGAGGCCGCGTGGGCGCTCGCCGATGCGTGGTGGTGGCCGCAGGGCGCCGCGCTGCTCGCGCTGCGCGCGGCGTTCGAGGCGCCGGTCGCGGCGCTGCTGCTGTGGCTGGCGTGGCGCTGGAGGCTGGTGCAGTCGAACAAGATCCGGCTGCTCGCGATTCTGCACGTCGGCTTCTTCTGGCTCGGCGTCGCGCTCGCGCTGCAG
>CAZFET010000022.1:10647-20457 GCA_964517545.1 uncultured Burkholderiaceae bacterium | reverse complement strand
GCGACCTGCACGCGCACCCCGAACTCGGCTTCGAGGAGCACCGCACCGCCGCGCGCGTGGCCGAGGCGCTGCGCGTGGCCGGCGTCGACGAGGTGCACACCGGCATCGGGCGCACCGGCGTGGTGGGGGTCGTGCGCGGGCGCCGGCACGACTCGGGCCGCGCGATCGGCCTGCGCGCCGACATGGACGCGCTGCCCATGCGCGAGGAGAACGACTTCGCGTGGCGCTCCACCAAGGCCGGCCTGATGCACGGCTGCGGTCACGACGGCCACGTCGCCATGCTCGTCGGCGCCGCACGCGCGCTGGCCGCGAGCCGCGACTTCGACGGCTCGGCCGTGCTGATCTTCCAGCCCGGCGAGGAAGGCTTCGCCGGTGCCAAGGCGATGATCGACGACGGGCTGTTCGACCGCTTCCCGGTCGACGCGGTGTTCGCCATGCACAACTGGCCCAGCCTGCCGCCGGGCACGATCGGCGTGAACGACAACGCCATGATGGCGGCGGCCGACCGCATCGAGATCGCCGTGAGCGGACGCGGCGGCCACGGCGCGCATCCCGACATGGCGATCGACCCCGTGCTCGTGGCGGCGCACATCGTCACCGCCGCGCAGAGCCTGGTGTCGCGCAACGTCGACCCGATCGACAGCGCCGTGGTGAGCCTGTGCGGCATCCAGGCCGGCGACCTCGGCGCGATGAGCGTGATCCCGCGCCAGGCGAAGATGGTCGGCACCGTGCGCACCTTCCGCCGCGAAGTGCAGGACATGATCGAGGAGCGTCTCGGCCGGCTGGTCGAGTCGGTCGCCATCGGCTTCGGCGCCACCGCCTCCTTGACCTACCAGCGCATCTACCCGGCCACCGTCAACACGCGCGACGAGGCGCGCTTCGCCGGCGACGTGGCCGCCTCGCTGGTGGGCGAGGACCGCGTGATCCGCGACCTGCGGCCGAGCATGGGCGCCGAGGACTTCGCCTTCATGCTGCAGATGAAGCCCGGCGCCTACCTGCGCATCGGCCAGGGCGGCGAGGGCGGCTGCTTCCTGCACAGCAGCCGCTACGATTTCAACGACGACATCCTGCCGCTCGGCGCGGCGCTGTTCGCGTCGCTCGTCGAGCGCGCGATGCCCCTGAACTGACCCGACCTTCACTCAAGGAGACGCCATGAAGTTCAAGCCCACGCTCCTCGCCGCCGCCCTCGCGCTGGCCTGCGGGCTGACTCAGGCCGCCACGCTGCGCGTGGCCAACCAGGGCGACGCGCTGTCGATGGACCCGCACTCGCTGAACGAGTCGCTGCAGCTGTCGTTCCTGAGCAATGTGTACGAGCCGCTGGTCGGGCGCGACAAGAAGCTCGGCCTCACGCCGGCGCTGGCCACGAAGTGGAGCCAGACCTCGCCGACGGTCTGGCGCTTCGAGCTGCGCAAGGGCGTGACCTTCCACGACGGCACGCCGCTGAGCGCCGACGACGTGGTGTTCAGCTTCAAGCGCGCGGCCGGCGACGGCTCCGACATGAAGGGCTACACCTCGTCGATCAAGGACGTCCGCGCGGTCGGCAAGGACGTGGTCGAGATCGAGACCACGGCGCCGTTCCCGATCCTGCCCGACGTGATCTCGCTGGTCTTCGTGATGAGCAAGAAGTGGTGCGAGGACAACAAGGCCGAGAAGCCGGTCGACCGCCGCAAGGGCATCGAGAACGCCGCGTCCTTCCGCGCCAACGGCACCGGCCCGTACCGCGTGAAGGAGCGCCAGCCGTCGGCCAAGACGGTGCTGGTGCGCAACTTCAACTACTGGGAGAAGATCGAGGGCAACGTCGACGAGGTCGTCTTCACGCCCATCGGCAACGACGCCACGCGCGTGGCCGCCATGCTGTCCGGCGAGGTCGACGTGATGGAGCCGGTGCCGCTGCAGGACGTCGACCGCCTGAAGTCCAACCCGAACTTGAAGGTGATGCAGGGCCCCGAGCTGCGCACCATCTTCCTCGGCATGGACCAGAAGCGCGACGAGCTGCTCAGCTCCAGCGTGAAGGGCAAGAACCCGTTCAAGGACGTGCGGGTGCGCAAGGCGTTCTACCAGGCCATCGACATCGAGACCATCCGCACGCGCGTGATGCGCGGCGCGGCCACGCCGACCGGGCTGATGGTCGCACCCGGCATCAAGGGCTTCGTGCCCGAGCTGAACAAGCGCCTGCCGTACGACCCCGAGGCGGCGAAGAAGCTGCTCGCCGAGGCCGGCTACCCGAACGGCTTCGAGGTCGGCATGAACTGCCCGAACGACCGCTACGTCAACGACGGCGAGATCTGCCAGGCGGTGGCGGCCAACCTGGCGCGCATCGGCGTCAAGGTGAACCTGCAGGCCGAGAGCAAGGCCACCTACTTCCCGAAGATCCTGCGCCGCGACACGAGCTTCTACCTGCTCGGCTGGACGCCCGGCACCTACGACTCGCACAACCCGCTGAGCTCGCTGATGGCCACGCCGAACGACAAGGGCCAGGGCCAGTTCAACCTCGGCAGCTACAGCAACCCCAAGGTCGACGAGCTGACGGCGAAGATCCAGAGCGAGACCGACCAGGCCAAGCGCAACGCGATGATCGCCGAGGCGTTCAAGATCCACCAGGACGACGTCGGCCACATCCCGCTGCACCAGCAGGCGCTGGCGTGGGCGATGAAGAAGAACGTCGACCTGGTGCAGCTGCCCGACAACTTCATGCCCTTCAAGTGGGTCACGGTGAAGGGGCAGCCGTGACGGTCTCGACGACGACGGCCGCCGCGCCGGGCGCGCTGCAGCGTTTCTTCGACAGCGACGTCTGGTACAGCTTCCGCACCTCGCCGGTGGCAATCGGCGCGGCGCTGGTGGCGTTCGTCTGCATCTTCTGCGCGCTGTTCGCCGACTGGGTGGCGCCGCACGACCCGTTCAACCTCGCGACGCTGGAGCTGTCGGACGCCCGGCTGCCGCCGGCCTGGGAAGACGAGGGCAAGGCGAAGTACCTGCTCGGCACCGACGACCAGGGCCGCGACATCCTGTCGGCGCTGATGTACGGCGCGCGCATCTCGCTGTTCGTGGGCTTCGCGTCGGTGCTGCTGTCGGTGCTGGTCGGCGTGTCGCTCGGCCTGCTGTCCGGCTTCGTCGGCGGCAAGACCGACGCGATCATCATGCGCATCTGCGACGTGATGCTGTCGTTCCCGTCGATCCTGATCGCGCTGCTGATCGACGGCGTCGGCCGCGCGATGTTCCCCAACGCGCACGAGACCCTGGCCTTCGCGGTGCTCATCATCGCCATCTCGCTGACCGGCTGGGTGCAGTACGCGCGCACCGTGCGCGGCTCCACGCTGGTCGAGCGCAACAAGGAATACGTGCAGGCCGCGCGCGTGATCGGCGTGGCGCCGCTGCGCATCATGGCGCGCCACGTGCTGCCCAACGTGCTCGGGCCCGTGCTGGTGCTGGCGACCATCCAGGTGGCCTCGGCGATCATCATCGAGGCGACCCTGTCCTTCCTCGGCGTCGGCGTGCCGCCCACGTCGCCGTCGCTGGGCACCCTGATCCGCGTGGGCAACGACTTCCTGTTCTCCGGCGAGTGGTGGATCACGATCTTCCCGGGGCTGATGCTGATCCTGATCGCCCTGTCGGTGAACCTGCTCGGCGACTGGCTGCGCGACGCGCTCAACCCGCGCCTGCGCTGACGGTCCCGCTGGCCCCGGATGCGTCCGCGGAGGTTCCCATGAGACCCGTACTGACTGCCGCCTCGTGCGCCGCCGCGCTGCTCGCCGGCGCGTGCTCGACCACGACCTACTCGCAGCTCGACGGCCGCCGCTACCACCGCGCGCCGATCGACACCTACCCGGTGGCGATCGTGCGCGTCGACGGCACGAGCGAGCTGCGCAACCCCGTGCTCGTCGAGCCCGGCGTGCGCAAGATCACCGTGCAGGCGCCGCCCGGCGGCGCGTTGCGCTACGGCCCCGAGCAGACCCTCACGCTCGACGTCAAGCCGTGCACGCGCTACTGGCTGGTGGCGGTGAAGGAGCCGGCGCTCGCGAGCCGCTTCACCGTCAAGGTCGACCACGAGGAACCCATCGGCGGCTGCACGCCGCCCGCCTGAAAGGACCCCATGCCCGTCACGCCCCCGCTGCTCGAAGTCCGGCACCTGCGCGTCGAGTTCCCCACGCGCCGCGGCACCCTGCTCGCGCTGGACGACATCTCGTTCGACATCGCGCCGGGCGAGATCCTCGGCGTGGTGGGCGAGTCCGGCGCCGGCAAGTCGCTCACCGGCGCGGCCATCATCGGCCTGCTCGAGCCGCCGGGGCGCATCGCCGCCGGCGAGATCCGCCTCGAGGGCCAGCGCATCGACAACCTGCCGTACGAGCAGATGCGCCGCATCCGCGGCCGCAAGATCGGCGCGATCTTCCAGGACCCGCTGACCTCGCTGAACCCGCTGTACACGATCGGGCGGCAGCTCACCGAGACCATCCAGACGCACCTGCCGGTCAGCGCCGACGAGGCGCGCCGGCGCGCGATCCAGCTGCTGCAGGAGACCGGCATCCAGGCGGCCGAGCAGCGCATCGACCAGTACCCGCACCAGTTCTCCGGCGGCATGCGCCAGCGCGTGGTCATCGCGCTGGCGCTGGCGGCCGAGCCCAAGCTGATCGTCGCCGACGAGCCGACCACGGCGCTCGACGTGTCGATCCAGGCGCAGATCATTTCGCTGCTCAAGCGCCTGTGCAAGGAGCACGGCGCGGCGGTCATGCTGGTCACGCACGACATGGGCGTGATCGCCGAGACCTGCGACCGCGTCGCGGTGATGTACGCCGGGCGCATCGCCGAGATCGGCCCGGTGCACCACGTGATCAACGAGCCCAGGCATCCGTACACGGTCGGTCTGATGGGCTCGATCCCGGCGATGGACGAGGAGCGCGAGCGCCTGCAGCAGATCGACGGCGCGATGCCGCGCCTGACCGCCATCCCGAAAGGCTGCGCGTTCAATCCGCGCTGCCCGCAGGTCTTCGACCGCTGCCGCAGCGAACGGCCCGACCTCATGCCCGCCGGCGCCACGCGTGCCGCCTGCTGGCTGCACGCCACCACCGAATCCGTCCGACAGGCCGCCTGATGAGCGCAGCACTCGTGGAGGTCCGCGACCTCGCCAAGATCTTCGACGTCTCCGCGCCTTGGCTGAACCGCGTGGTCGAACGCAAGCCGCGCCAGTTCGTGCACGCGGTCGACGGCGTGAGCTTCGCCATCCCGAAGGGCCGCACCCTGGCGCTGGTGGGCGAGTCGGGCTGCGGCAAGAGCACCGTGGCGCGACTGCTGGTGGGGCTGTACGCGCCGACGCGCGGGCAGGTGAGGTTCGACGGGGTCGACACCGCCGACGCGCGCGACCGCGCGCAGGAGCGTGCGCTGCGCCGGCGCATGCAGATGATCTTCCAGGACCCGTACGCCAGCCTGAACCCGCGCTGGAAGGTGCTCGACATCGTGGCCGAGCCGCTGCGCGAGCACGGCCTCGTCAGCGGTGCCGACGCGCTGAAGGCGCGCGTGGGCGAGCTGCTGCAGTCGGTGGGCCTCGCGGCGGCGGACATGGAGAAGTTCCCGCACCAGTTCTCCGGCGGCCAGCGCCAGCGCATCTCGATCGCGCGCGCGCTGGCCACGCAGCCGGAGTTCCTCGTGTGCGACGAGCCGACCTCGGCGCTCGACGTGAGCGTGCAGGCGCAGGTGCTCAACATCATGAAGGACCTGCAGCGCGAGCGCGGCCTGACCTACCTGTTCATCTCGCACAACCTCGCGGTCGTGCGCCACGTGTCCGACCAGGTGGGTGTCATGTACCTCGGCCGCCTGGTCGAGCTGGCCGACAAGCGCGATCTCTTCGGCCACCCGCGGCATCCGTACACGCGCATGCTGCTCGACGCGATCCCGGACATCCACATGACCGGCCGTGCGCGCACGCCGGTGCAGGGCGAGGTGCCGAACCCGCTGAGTCCGCCGAGCGGCTGCGCGTTCCATCCGCGCTGCCCGCACGCCAACGAGCGCTGCTCGAACGAGCGGCCGGCGCTCACCGAGTTCAAGGGCATCCAGGTGGCCTGCCACGCGGTGACCGAAGGACGGCTGTAGCGCGCCGCGCGGCGCGCGACGTCGCGTCGCCGGCGGGCCCGGCGACGGTTGCGGGTCAGCCGCCGAGCAGCCGCTCGCCGCGCATCAGGTCGGCCATCGTCTCGCGCTCGCGCACCACGTGCGCCGCGCCGTCGGCGATCAGCACCTCGGCCGCGCGCGGGCGGCTGTTGTAGTTGCTGGCCATGCCCATGCCGTAGGCGCCGGCCGACAGCACGGCCACCACGTCGCCCGGCGTCACCGCGAGCAGGCGGTCGCGGCCGAGCCAGTCGCTCGACTCGCACACCGGGCCGACCACGTCGTACAGCAGCGGCGGCGCGTCGCGCAGCCGGCACGGCACGATGGCCATGGTCGCGTCGTACATCGCCGGGCGCACGAGGTCGTTCATCGCCGCGTCGACGATGCAGAAGTTCTTGTGCTCGCCCGGCTTGAGGTACAGCACGCGCGCCAGCAGCACGCCGGCGTTGCCCACCAGCGAGCGGCCGGGCTCGAACAGCAGCTCGCGCTGCCCGTGGCCGCGCGCATCGAGCCGCGCGAGCAGCGCGCCGACCAGCGCGTCGGCGGCCGGCGGCGACTCGTCGGTGTAGGTGATGCCGAGACCGCCGCCGAGGTCGAGGTGGCGGATCGTCGCGATGCCGCGCGACTCGATCGCCTCCACCAGGTCGAGCACGCGCTCGAGCGCGTCGAGATAGGGCGCGACCTCGGTGATCTGCGAGCCGATGTGGCAGTCGATGCCCACCACGTGCAGCCCCGGCCGCGACGCCGCGTGCGCGTAGGCGGCGAGCGCGCGCTCGTGCGCGATGCCGAACTTGTTGGCCTTGAGCCCGGTGGAGATGTACGGATGCGTGCGCGCGTCGACGTCGGGATTGACGCGCAGGCTCACCGGCGCGCGCCGGCGCGTCGACTGCGCCACCGTGTCGAGCAGGTCGAGCTCGGCCTCGCTTTCCACGTTGAAGCACTTCACGCCGGCCTCGAGCGCGCGGCGCATCTCGGCCGCGGTCTTGCCCACGCCGGAGAACACCACGCGCGACGGGTCGCCGCCGGCGGCGAGCACGCGCTCGAGCTCGCCGCCCGAGACGATGTCGAATCCGCAGCCGGCGCGGGCGAAAGCCTGCAGCACGGCGAGATTGGAGTTCGCCTTCGCGGCGTAGCAGATCAGGTGCCGGCGGCCCGCCAGCGCGCGCTGCCAGGCGCCGAGCGCGTCGAGCATGGCGGCGCGCGAGTACACGTACAGCGGGCTGCCGAAGCGCTCGGCCAGCGCGGCGAGCTCGACCCCGTCGAGCTCGAGGTGCTCGCCGACCCGGCGCAGGTGGGGAGCGCCGGGCAGCGTCATCGCGCGGCCGGTGCCGAGGCGGCGGAGGCCGCGGGCGGCAAGGTCAGCGGACCCTTCTGGCCGCAGCCCGCGAGCGGGCCGGCCGTCAGCGCGACGGCGGCGCACACGGCGGCGGAGCGTCGCCACAACCCTGCGCGCGTCGAGGGCAGGCGGGCCGCGCCGCGACCGGCCACTACACTGCGGCTGCTCCTTGAACCCATGCGAACGATTGTAGCGACGGCCCCTTCAGCGATGACCTCTGCGCCGACCCCTCTGACCGACCTCGAATACCACGCGAAGACCGACGCGGTGCTCGCCGCCGTCGAGGCAGCGGTCGATCGCTGGCTGCAGGACGACGTGATCGACGTCGACGCGCATCGCGTCGGCGGCATGCTCGAGCTCGGCTTTCCCGACGGCAGCAAGATCGTCGTCAACACGCAGCCGCCGCTGCACGAGCTGTGGCTGGCCAGCCGGCGCGCCGGCCACCACTTCCACCATGCCGACGGCCGCTGGCTCGACCGCGAAGGCGCGGAGTTCTTCGACGTGCTCTCGCGCGCCGCGAGCGAGCAGGGCGGCAAGCCGCTGCGCGTGGACCCGCCGACCGGCGGCTGAGGCGGGACGCCGCGCTCAGCGGCGGAACAGATCGAGGATGCTGCTGCGCTCGTCTTCGCTGGGCGGCGCGGGCGGCAGCTTGTCTTCGAGGCCGAGCGACGCGACGCCGCCGCCGTGCGCGTACTCTTCGTAGTACCACTCGCCGCCGATGTTCACGACACCCTCGGGCGCGGCCGGCTCCTCGACCGGCACGCCCTTGAGCGCGGCGCTCATGTAGTCGATCCACACGGGCAGCGACAGGCCGCCGCCGGTCTCGCGGTCGCCCAGCTTGCGCGGCTGGTCGTAGCCGATCCACACCACCGCCACCACGTTGCGCTGCCAGCCGGCGAACCACGCGTCCATCGAGTCGTTGGTGGTGCCGGTCTTGCCGTAGATGTCGGGCCGCTTCAGCAGGGACTGCGCGCGCGCGGCCGTGCCCGAGCGCGTGACCTCCTGCAGCAGGCTGGTCATCACGAACGCGTTGCGCGCGTCGAGCATGCGGCGCGACGCGTCGGGCGGCTGCAGGTCGGCCTGCACCAGCACGCGGCCGCGCGTGTCGGTCACCTTGGTGATGAGCGCCGGCTCGACGTGGTAGCCGCCGTTGGCGAACACCGCGTACGCGCCGGCCATCTGCAGCGGCGTCACCGAGCCCGCACCCAGCGCCATGGTCAGGAAGGCCGGGTGCTTGTCGCCATCGAAGCCGAAGCGCTGGATCCACTGCTGCGCGTAGTCGGGGCCGATCGCCTGCAGGATGCGGATCGAGACCATGTTCTTCGACTTGGCCAGCGCGCGCCGCATCGACATCGGGCCTTCGAACTGGCCGTCGTAGTTCTTCGGCTCCCACGGCTGGCTGCCGGTGGCGCCGGCATCGAAGAACAGCGGCGCGTCGTTGATGACCGTGGCCGGCGTGAAGCCCTTCTCCAGCGCGGCCGAGTAGATGAACGGCTTGAAGCTCGAGCCCGGCTGGCGCCACGCCTGCGTGATGTGGTTGAACTTGCTCTTGGGGTAGTCGAAGCCGCCGACGAGCGCGCGGATCGCGCCGGTGCGCGGGTCGAGCGCGACGAACGCGCCTTCGACCTCGGGCAACTGCGTGATCGACCAGTCGCCCTTGGGCCCCTTGACGAGGCGGATCACCGCGCCGCGGCGGATCTGCGTCTTCGGGTTCGCCTTGGGCGACAGCCCCGACGTGGCCGGCCGCAGTCCCTCGCCGGTGACCGTGACCGTCTCGCCGCTGGCGAGCACCGCGACCACCTTCTTCGGGCCGGCTTCGAGCGCCACGCCGGCCTTGAGCTCGTCGTTGTCGGGGTGGTCGACCAGGGCCTCGGCGACGCGCGCGTCGATCGCCGCCGGGTCGGCCGGAAGATCGACGTAGGCCTCGGGTCCGCGATAGACCTGCCGCCGCTCGTAGTCGAGGATGCCCTTGCGCAGCGCGCGGTACGCGACCATCTGTTCGGCCGAGTGGATCGACAGGTGCACGTTCAGGCCGCGCGAGTAGGTGTCCTCGCCGTAGTGGCTGAACACAAGCTGGCGCGCCGTCTCGGCCACGAACTCCGCGTGCACCGCGACCTCGGAGACCTGCCGGTAGCGCAGCTTCTCCTGTCGCGCCTGCGCGTGCTGGGCCTCGGTGATGAAGCCGTTGTCCAGCATGCGGTCGATGATGTACTGCTGGCGCACCGTGGCGCGCCGCGGGTTGGTGATGGGGTTGTAGGCCGACGGCGCCTTGGGCAGGCCGGCCAGCATGGCGGCCTCGGCGACCGTCACATCCTTCAGCGGCTTGCCGAAGTAGATCTCGCTCGCCGCCGCGAAGCCGTAGGCGCGCCGGCCGAGGA
>CAZFET010000022.1:0-10637 GCA_964517545.1 uncultured Burkholderiaceae bacterium | reverse complement strand
GGATCTGGTCCTTGCTGAGCAGGTTCTCGATCTTCCAGGTCAGCAGCACCTCGTAGATCTTGCGGGTGAACGTCTTCTCGGTCGACAGGTAGAAGTTGCGCGCGACCTGCATGGTGATGGTCGAGGCGCCCTGGCTCTTGGCCTCGGAGAACTGCGCCAGGCCGGCGCGGATCACGCCCAGGTAGTCGACGCCGCTGTGCTGGTAGAAGCGCGCGTCCTCGATGGCCAGCACGGCGTCGCGCATGACCTTCGGGATCTCGCCGATCGGCACGAACTGCCGCCGTTCCTCGCCGAACTCGCCGAGCAGCACGTTGTCGGCCGAGTACACGCGCAGCGGCAGCTTGGGCCGGTAGTCGGTCAGGCCGCTGATCTCGGGCAGGTTCGGGTAGGCCACCGCCAGCGCGATCGCCACCAGCATGAGCAGCGACAGCGTCGCGGCGGCGGCCAGGCCCGCCAGCCACGCCAGCGCACGCAGCAACCAGCGCGACCAGGGAGCGGCAAGGAGGGAAGAGGCGGCGGCGCGTGGGGAGGTGCGCCCGGAATCGGTCATGAGGACTCGCGAGGGCTCGCCGAAGCGGCACTGGATTATAGGAACCGGGCCTTCGGCGACGTGCCGGTTCGTGAACTGCGTCGCAGGTCGCACGCAGCCCGATCAGGGTCAACCCGGTGACCGTGTGCACGCACTCGCAGCCCGTGTGAGTTTCGCAACGAGCCACGCGTTGCAGGGGCGCCGATTCCTATCGACCTCAAAGGCTTTGCTGCTAGCATTCAAGCAACCTATTAACAAGCCAGCGCAAACATCGCGCGTTGGGAGAGGGTGCCGTGAGCTTCCTAGACGTTCTGCTGGGCCGCAAGCACATCCCGATGATCGGCCTGGACATCAGTTCGTCGAGCGTCAAGCTGGTCGAACTGGCGCAGAACGCCAGCGGCGAGTTCATCCTGGAGCGATTCGCGGCCGAACCGTTCGACAAGGGCTGGATCGCCGACGGCCAGATCGAGAAGTTCGACGAGGTCGCCGACGCGGTGCGGCGCGTGGTCCAGAAGAGCGGCACGCGCACCAAGAACGTCGTGATGGCGATGCCGCAGTCGGCCGTCATCACCAAGAAGATCATGCTGCCGGCCGGCCTGCGCGAGGAAGAGCTCGAGATGCAGGTGGAGGCCGAGGCCAACCAGTACATCCCGTTCTCGCTCGACGAGGTGAGCCTCGACTTCTGCGTGATCGGCCCGAGCCCGAGTTCGGCCGGCGACGTCGAGGTGCTGATCGCCGCGTCGCGCAAGGACCGCGTGCAGGATCGCCAGGGTCTCGCCGAAGCCGCCGGGCTGAAGCCCGTGGTGATCGACATCGAGTCGCATGCGTCGCGCCTGGCCATGAGCCGCGTCACGCGCAGCCTGCCGAACGAAGGACGCGACGCGCTGGTGGCGCTGTTCGAGATCGGCGCCGACACCACCAGCCTCAAGGTGCTGCGCGACGACGAGATGCTGTACGACCGCGACCAGGCCTTCGGCGGCTCCCAGCTGACCCAGCTGATCTCGCGCCAGTACGGCTTCTCGTTCGAGGAAGCCGAGCAGAAGAAGCTCGGCGGCGACCTGCCCGAGGACTACGAGTCGTCCATCCTCGCGCCCTTCGTCGACAGCCTCTCGCAGGAGATCGGCCGGGCGTTGCAGTACTTCTTCACCAGCACGCCGCACCACAAGGTGCACTACGTGATGCTCGCCGGCGGCACGGCGACCCTGCCCGGCCTGAAGGATCGCGTCACCGAGCTCACCGGCTTCGCCTCGATGGTGGTGAACCCGTTCGACGGCATGAAGCTCGGCTCGGCGATCCGTGAAGGCAAGATGCGCCGCGAGGCGCCGTCGTACCTGACCGCATGCGGTCTGGCGATGCGGAGGTTCCTGCAGTGATCCTGATCAACCTGCTCCCGCACCGGGAGGAAAAGCGCCGCAGGCGCAAGGCGGCGTTCTTCGCCGGCCTGGGCGCCTCGGCGCTGGCCGGCGTGGCGATCGCCGGCGTCTGGTGGCTCGGACTGCAGCAGCTGACGTCGCAGCAGCAGGAGCGCAACCAGTTCCTGCGCACCGAGATCGCCAAGCTCGACGCCCAG
Source organism: uncultured Burkholderiaceae bacterium (assembly GCA_964517545.1). GTDB lineage: Bacteria > Pseudomonadota > Gammaproteobacteria > Burkholderiales > Burkholderiaceae_C > CAZFET01. The sequence goes on along the minus strand of CAZFET010000022.1, from coordinate 8,538 downwards.
ATCAAGGACATCGCGTCCTTGCGCGCCGAGATCGAGGCGCTGAAGGCGCGGCAGAAGGCGGTCGAGGACCTGCAGACCGACCGCAACGTGCCGGTGCACCTGCTCAACGAGCTGGTCAAGCACGTGCCCGAGGGCGTGTACCTCACGCAGATCCGCCAGAACGGCGACGTGGTGCAGGTCAACGGCATCGCGCAGACGAACGAGCGCGTCTCCGAGTTGCTGCGCAACACGGCCTACAACGCGACGTGGATCGAGCGGCCCGAGCTGGTCGAGATCAAGTCGACCACGGCGCAAGGCAAGCGCATGTTCGATTTCTCGATGCGACTGTCGCTGAAGCGGCCCAAGGTCGAGAAGCAGGCTGCGGCCGGCGCGCCGGCCGCGGCAGCGTCGGCTGCCGCTGCGGCCAAGAAGTCCTGAGGGGGCGAGCGTGGCGACCAAGACGAAAGCCCCGTCCGTCGAGCTGTCGACGATGTTCGAGCAGGCCGCGGCGCAGTTCCGCGGGCTGAACACCAACGAACCCGGCCAGTGGCCGATCCTGCCCAAGCTCGCGGCCTTCCTCGCGCTGGCCGTGCTGATGGTCGTGCTCGGCTGGTTCCTCGTGCTGCAGACCGCCACCGAGGAGCTCGACGCCGAGCGCGCCAAGGAGCCCGGCCTGCGCCAGGAGTACCGCGGCAAGCTGGCCCAGGCGATCAACCTGCCCGAGCTGCGCAAGCAGAAGCTGCAGGTCGAGGAGTACGTGACCCAGCTCGAGAAGCAGCTGCCCGGCAAGGCCGAGATGGACGCGCTGCTGTCCGACATCAACCAGGCCGGCGTGGGCCGCGGTCTGCAGTTCGAGTTGTTCCGCCCGGGCCAGGTCGTCGTGAAGGACTACTACGCCGAGCTGCCGATCGCGATCCGCGTGACCGGCCGCTATCACGACATCGGCAGCTTCGCCGGCGACATCGCCAACCTGTCGCGCATCGTGACCCTGCACAACCTGAGCCTCGGCGGCGGCGGCGCTCCCGCGGGCCTGCTGTCGATGGAGGCCACGGCGCGCACCTACCGGTACCTCGACCCGAACGAGATCGCCGAGCAGCGCAAGGCCAAGGCCGGCGCGGGAGCGAAGAAATGATCCGCGCCACCGCCCTGGCGCTGGCCGCCACGTTCACGCTCGCCGGCTGCGGCAGCAACCTCGACGAGCTGCAGGCCTGGATGGATCAGCAGCGCCGCGAGGTCAAGCCCAACGTCCAGCCGATCGAGCCGCCCAAGAAGTTCGACCCGCAGCCGTACGCCGGCGCCGAGTCGGTCGAGCCGTTCAGCGCGCAGAAGCTGAGCGTCGCCCTCAAGCAGGAAGTGCGTCAGCCGAATTCGCTGCTGGCCGCCGAGATGAATCGCCGCAAGGAGCCGCTCGAGGCCTATCCGCTGGACAGCATGTCGATGGTCGGCAGCGTCACGCGGCAGGGCCGTCCGTACGCGCTGCTGAGGGTCGACAACCTGCTGTACCAGGTGAAGGCCGGCGACTACCTCGGCCAGAACTTCGGGAAGATCACGAAGATCACCGAGACCGAGATCGCGCTGCGCGAGATCGTGCAGGACGCGGCGGGCGAGTGGATCGAGCGTACGAGCACGCTGCAACTGCAGGAGCGTGGTCGATGAACAAGGAGAACCGGATCATGACCAAGTGGTGCGCTCGAGCCGCGGCGCTGGCCTTCGCCCTCGCCGCCCCCGCCTGGGCCTGGGCGCAGAACGCGATCCAGTCGATCAACAGCCTGCAGCAGGCCGGCGCCGAAGTCGTGCGCATCGAGCTCGCGCAGCCGCTGGCGGCGGTGCCCGCGGGCTTCGCGGTGCAGACGCCGCCGCGCATCGCGATCGACCTGCCCGGCGTGAGCAACGCGCTCGGCCGCAACACGGTCGACGTCAACCAGGGCAACCTGCGCTCGGTCAGCATCGCGCAGGGCACGGACCGCACGCGCCTCGTGCTGAATCTCAAGGCGCCGGCCAGCTACCGCGCGCAGCTCGATGGCAAGGCCTTGCTCATCGTGCTCGAAGGCACCGGCCCGGCCGTGGCCGCCGGCGGCACGCCGGCCGCGCAGCCCGCGCAGACCACGCAGTTCGCGCAGAGCCAGAACCAGGACGTGCAGGCGATCCGCGACATCGACTTCCGCCGCGGCCCCGACGGCGCCGGGCGCGTGATCGTCAACCTGCCCAGCACGCAGGTCGGCGTCGACATCCGGCAGCAGGGCCAGAGCCTCGTGGTCGAGTTCCTGCGCTCGTCGCTGCCCGACAGCCTGCGTCGCCGCCTCGACGTCACCGACTTCGGCACGCCGGTGCAGTCGGTCTCGACCCTGCAGAGCGGCGATCGCGTGCGCATGGTGGTCGAGCCGCGCGGCCAGTGGGAACACAGCGCCTACCAGAGCGATACCCAGTTCGTGCTCGAGGTGCGCCCGCAGAAGGTCGATCCCAACAAGCTGACACAAGGACCCGGCTACGCCGGCGAGAAGCTGTCGCTGAACTTCCAGAACATCGAAGTGCGCGCGCTGCTGCAGGTCATCGCCGACTTCACGAACTTCAACGTCGTGACGAGCGACACCGTCACCGGCAGCGTCACCTTGCGCCTGAAGGACGTGCCGTGGGACCAGGCGCTGGACATCATCCTGCAGGCCAAGGGCCTCGGCCAACGCAAGAACGGCAACGTCATCTGGATCGCGCCGAAGGACGAGATCGCGGCGAAGGAGAAGCTCGAACTCGAGGCGAAGGCGCAGATCGCCCAGCTCGAGCCGCTCCGCACGCAGTCGTTCCAGCTCAACTACACCAAGGCCGAAGAAGTGGCCAAGGGACTGACCGGCCAGGCCACGGGCCAGGGCGGCGGCGGATCGGGCAACACGCGCATCCTGTCGAACCGGGGCAGCGTGATCTACGAGACGCGCACGAACCAGCTCTTCGTCACCGACATCCCGTCGAAGCTGGAGGAGATCCAGCAGCTCATCACCAAGATCGACATCCCGGTGCGCCAGGTGATGATCGAGTCGCGCATCGTCGAGGCGAACGACCAGTTCGGCCGCTCGCTCGGCGTGCGGCTCGGCGGCCGCGCGCAGAACCTCGGCAGCAGCCCGCAGATCGTGGCCGGCGGCAGCCTGAGCGGCGTCGCCTCCGGCGGCGGCGTGGCCAACACGAACTTCGTCAACCTGCCGGCCATCGGCCAGGGCGGCTACGACCCCGCGAGCTTCGCGCTGTCGCTCTTCAACTCGAACGCCACGCGCTTCCTGAATCTCGAGATCTCCGCGCTCGAGGCCGACGGCAAGGGCAAGGTGATCTCGAGCCCGCGCATCATCACGGCTGACCAGGTCAAGGCGTTCATCAAGCAGGGCACGAAGGTGCCGTTCCAGCGCGCGTCGGCCTCCGGCGCCACCGCGGTGGAGTTCCAGGAAGCGACCTTGAAGCTCGAGGTCACGCCGCAGATCACGCCCGAAGGCAACGTGATCCTCGACGTGCAGATCAACAAGGACAGCCTGGGCACGCTCACGTCGGCCGGCCGCGAGATCAACGTCAAGGAAATCAAGACGCAGGTGCTGGTCGAGAACGGCGGCACGGTGGTGATCGGCGGCATCTTCGAGCAGTCGGAGACCAACTCGACCACCAAGGTGCCGCTGCTCGGCGACGTGCCGGTGCTGGGCAACCTGTTCCGCGCCAACACGCGCGACACGCAGCGCACCGAACTGCTGATCTTCCTGACTCCGCGTCTGGTGACCGAGCGCGTCGTCGCGCGTTGAACCTCCGGCCGCGGCCGGCGCGCTGCCGGCCGCGCGCCCGCCGGGACGAGGTCGCCTGAAGTCGTGATGGGCGAACCGGCCGTCATCTCCCTCATCGGCATGCCCGGCGGCGGCAAGTCCACCGTCGGGCGCCATCTCGCGCGCTCCCTCGGCCGGCGCTTCGTCGACTCCGACCACGAGATCGAGCGCCGCGTTGGCGCCACGATCCGCGACGTCTTCGAGCGCGAAGGCGAGCAGCGTTTCCGCGACCTGGAGCAGCAGACGCTCGCGGCGCTGCTGCAGGAGCACGGCATCGTGCTGGCCACCGGCGGCGGCGCGGTGCTGCGCGAGGCGAACCGGGTGGCGCTGCGCCGCTCGTCGACGGTGGTCTACCTGCGCTCGACGGCCGAGGAGCTGTTCCGCCGTCTGCGCCACGACCGCAACCGGCCGCTGCTGCTGGTGCCCGACCCGCTGCGCAAGCTGCGCGAGCTGCACCACGAGCGCGATCCGCTGTACCGGCGCACCGCGCACTTCGTCATCGAGACGGGGCGGCCGTCGGTGCCGACCCTGGTGAACATGATCCTCATGCAGCTCGAGCTGGCGGGCCTCGTCGATCCGACGCGCGTGCCGTCACCCGTCGGCGGACCGCGCGACGGATCGGGCTGAGCCCCGCAGCCGGCCTTTACACTCGCCGCATGGGCGAGGCCGCGACCGACGTCACCACCATCCGCATCGAGCTCGGCGCGCGCAGCTACCCGATCCTGATCGGCGCCGGCGTGCTCGGCGCGGCCGGCAGCTGGAGCGGCCTGCCGCGCTGCAGCGCGGCCGTCATCGTCACCAACACCACGGTCGCGCCGCTGTACGCCGCCCGCGTGGCCGAGGCGCTGCGCGCGGTGGCGCCGCGCGTGCTGACCTTCGAGCTGCCCGATGGCGAGGCGCACAAGGACTGGGCGACGCTCGATCGCCTGTTCGACCGCCTGCTCGAAGCCGGCTGCGACCGCAGGACCTTGCTCGTCGCGCTCGGCGGCGGCGTCATCGGCGACATGACCGGATTCGCGGCGGCGTGCTACATGCGCGGCGTGCCCTTCGTGCAGGTGCCGACCACCTTGCTCGCGCAGGTCGACTCGTCGGTGGGCGGCAAGACCGCCATCAACCACGCACGCGGCAAGAACATGATCGGCGCGTTCTACCAGCCGCTGCGTGTGCTGGCCGACCTCGACACCCTGGCCACCTTGCCGCAGCGCGAGTACGTGTCGGGACTGGCCGAGGTCATCAAGTACGGCCCGATCGCCGACGATGCCTTCACCCGCTGGGTCGAGGCGCATCTCGACGCGCTGCTCGCGCGCGATCGCGCGGCGCTCGCGCACGCGGTGCGGCGCTCGTGCGAGATCAAGGCCGACGTGGTGACGCGCGACGAGCGCGAGAGCGGCCTGCGCGAGATCCTCAACTTCGGCCACACGTTCGGCCACGCGATCGAGGCGGCGCTCGGCTACGGCACGTGGCTGCACGGCGAGGCCGTCGGCTGCGGCATGGTGCTGGCGGCCGACCTGTCCGCGCGCGTCGGACTGATCGGCGAGGCGCAGTCGCGCCGCGTCGCGTCGCTGGTCGAACGGGCCGGACTGCCGACGCGCGTGCCGCGCATCGACGCGATGCGGCTGATCGAGCTCATGCGCGTCGACAAGAAGGCGCTGCACGGCGAAGTCCGCTTCGTGCTGCTCGACGCACCGGGCCGTGCGTGCGTGCGCGGCGCGCCCGACGATCTCGTGCGCGCGGTGATCGACTCGCACCAGGAGTCGCCCGTCGCTGCCTGACGTGACGGTCACGAGCGCGGGGTCCCGATGAGCGACACGCCGAGCCCGCTGCACCCCGCGGCCAGCCACCCGCAACGCTCGCGCGGCCGGCGCGTCGCCGAACCGCCGGCGCCGACGCGCGACGACTTCCAGCGCGACCGCGACCGCATCGTGCACAGCACCGCGTTCCGTCGTCTGGTCTACAAGACGCAGGTCTTCCTGAACCACGAGGGCGACCTGTTCCGCACGCGGCTCACGCACTCGCTCGAGGTGGCGCAGCTCGGCCGGTCGATCGCGCGCGCGCTGCGCCTGAACGAAGACCTGGTGGAGGCGATCGCGCTGGCGCACGACCTCGGCCACACGCCGTTCGGCCACGCCGGCCAGGACGCGCTCGACGAGTGCGTCCGGCGGCTCGGCCCGCCGGGCAACGGCGGCTTCGAACACAACCTGCAGAGCCTGCGCGTGGTCGACCGCCTCGAGGAGCGCTACCCGGCCTTCGACGGACTGAACCTGTGCTTCGAGACGCGCGAGGGCGTGCTCAAGCATTGCAGCGCGCGCCACGCGCGGGCGATCGAGTCGCGCGAGCCCGGCGGCGTGGCGCGCCGCTTCCTCGACGGCACGCGACCGTCGCTCGAGGCCCAGTTGTGCAACCTGGCCGACGAGATCGCCTACAACGCGCACGACATCGACGACGGCGTGCGCTCCGGCCTGCTCGCGCTCGAGCAGCTCGACGACGTGCCGCTGGTCGCGCGGCTGCGCCGCGAGGTGCTGGCCGAGCACCCGTCGCTCGGCGGGCGCCGGCTGCTGTTCGAGATCATCCGCCGGCTGCTGTCGGTGCAGGTCTACGACGTGATCGAGGCGACGACGCACGCGCTGCGGCAGGCCGCCCCGGCCGACGCCGACGAAGCGCGGCGCGCCGCGCCGCTGGTGGTGTTCAGCCCGGCCATGCGCGCGGCGGGCAGCGAGCTCAAGCGCTTCCTGCACCGCAATCTGTACCGCCATCCGCGGGTGGTCGAGACCACCGGGCTGGGCAAGCGGGTGGTGCGCGAGCTGTTCGAGGCGTATCTCGCCGACGCCGACAGCATGCCGCCGAACGCGCCGCGCGACGCGCACCGGCCGCATCGTGCCGTGGCCGATTACATCGCCGGCATGACCGATCGCTTCGCCCTGCGCGAGCACCGTCGGCTCACCGGCGCGACGGTGTTCGACTGACGGTCCGCGCATGGCCCGCCTGCCGCGTCTGGCCGTCGCCGGGCACCTGCACCACGTGCTGCTTCGCAGTCACGGCGCGCAGCCGGCGTTCGTCGACGACGCGGACCGGCAGGCGTTCCTCGCGTTGCTGCGCGAGGCCGCGCTGGCCGAGCGCGTGGCGATCCATGGCTACGTGCTGCTCGACGACGAGGTCAGGCTGCTGGCCACGCCGCAGGAGGCCGCTTCGCTCAGCCGGCTGGTGCAGGGCCTCGGCCGTCGCTACGGCGCGCGCTTCAACCGGCGCCACGGGCGCAGCGGCAGCCTGTGGGCGGGGCGCTTCAAGTCCAGCGTGATCGAGCCGGCGCGATGGGCTCTGCGCTGCCTGCGGCTGGTCGAACAGCTACCGGTGGAGCGCGGCCTGGCCGCACGAGCCGGCGACTTCGCGTGGAGCAGCGCCGCCCACCACGCAGGCCAGCGGCGCGACGCGTTGGTGAGCGAGCACTCCGAGTTCTGGAGTCTTGGCAACACGCCGTTCGAGCGTGAGCTGCGCTGGCGTGAATTCAATGAGCATGCGCTCACATCGAAGGAGAGGTCCGAAATGGAGTTGGCGCTGGAAGGCGGCTGGGCCTTGGGTGACGCAGCGTTCCTGCGCTCGCTGGAGCAGCAGGCCGAGCGGCGCGTGCAACAGCGGGCACGCGGTCGGCCGCGCAAGTCTCCCGCTGATATGTCCCCAAAAAATCAGAAGAGATGAATGAAGGCTCTTCAAGTGGTGCCTGACCCCATTTATTAGCGATTGAGCGGCATGGTGCGCTGCAGTATTCTCCGGCGACCCTGATTCGCCTGGAGAGCGCCATGAGCACGGCCGCCGCGGGAACGCCCGCCCCCCAAGAGATCCGCGACGCGGCTGAGCGAGGCCTGTACAGCGCCACCCACGAGCACGATGCCTGCGGCGTCGGCTTCGTCGCCCACATCAAGGGCCAGCGCTCGCACGCGATCGTCGAGCAGGGGCTGAAGATCCTCGAGAACCTCGACCATCGCGGCGCGGTCGGCGCCGACAAGCTGATGGGCGACGGCGCGGGCATCCTGATCCAGATCCCCGACGACTACTACCGCGCCGAGATGGCGCGGGCCGGCAAGGCGCCCGACGGGTCGGTGGGCGTCGAACTGCCGCCGCCCGGCGAGTACGGCGTCGGCATGATCTTCCTGCCCAAGGAGCACGCCTCGCGGCTGGCCTGCGAGCAGGAACTCGAGCGCGCCGTCAAGGCCGAGGGCCAAGTGCTGCTCGGCTGGCGCGACGTGCCGGTCGACCGCGACATGCCGATGTCGCCCGCGGTGCGCGCCAAGGAGCCGGTGATCCGCCAGATCTTCATCGGCCGCGGCGCCGACGTGATCGTCCCCGACGCGCTGGAGCGCAAGCTGTACGTCATCCGCAAGACGGCGTCGGCCTCGATCCAGGCGCTCAAGCTCACGCACAGCCGCGAGTACTACGTGCCCAGCATGAGCTGCCGCACGGTCATCTACAAGGGCCTGCTGCTGGCCGATCAGGTGGGCCAGTACTACCAGGACCTGCAGGACCCGCGCGTCGTGTCGGCGCTGGCGCTGGTGCACCAGCGCTTCTCGACCAACACCTTCCCCGAGTGGCCGCTGGCGCACCCGTACCGCATGGTCGCGCACAACGGCGAGATCAACACGGTCAAGGGCAACTTCAACTGGATGCGCGCCCGCCAGGGCGTCATGAAGTCGCCGGTGCTGGGCGAGGACCTGGCCAAGCTCTACCCGATCAGCTTCGAGCACCAGAGCGACACCGCGACCTTCGACAACGCGCTCGA
>CAZFET010000021.1:3300-20496 GCA_964517545.1 uncultured Burkholderiaceae bacterium | reverse complement strand
GCGCCGGCATGGCGGCCGACCTGTTCGAGACCTACGCCGTCACCCTGATCGCGACCATGGCGCTCGGTGCGCTGATGGTGGCCGCCGCGCCGATGGCCGCCGTGGTGTACCCGCTCGCGCTGGGCGGCTTCTCGATCCTCGCGTCGATCGTCGGCGCGGGCGCCGTCAAGGCCAAGCCGGGCATGAAGAACGTGATGCCGGCGCTGTACCGCGGCCTCATCGTTGCCGGCGTCATCTCGCTCGTGGGCTTCTGGTTCGTCACCGCGTGGGTGATGCCGGCCGACGCGCTGGGCCAGGGCACGCACTGGCGCCTGTGGGGCGCCTGCGTCGTGGGCCTCGCGCTCACCGCTGCGATGGTGTGGATCACCGAGTACTACACCGGCACCGACTTCAAGCCGGTCAAGCACGTCGCGCAGGCCTCGACCACCGGCCACGCGACGAACATCATCGCCGGCATCGGCGTGAGCATGAAGTCCACCGCCTGGCCGGTGATCTTCGTGTGCATCGCGATCCTCGCGTCGTTCTGGCTCGCCGGCCTGTACGGCATCGCGATCGCCGCGACCTCCATGCTCAGCATGGCCGGCATCATCGTCGCCCTCGACGCCTACGGCCCGATCACCGACAACGCCGGCGGCATCGCCGAGATGGCCGACCTGCCCGACAGCGTGCGCGACGTCACCGACCCGCTCGACGCCGTGGGCAACACGACCAAGGCCGTGACCAAGGGCTACGCCATCGGCTCGGCCGGCCTCGCCGCGCTGGTGCTGTTCGCCGACTACACGCACTCGCTCGAGACGCGCGGCCTGTCGGTGAGCTTCGACCTGTCGAACCACATGGTGATCGTGGGCCTGTTCATCGGCGGCCTGATCCCGTACCTGTTCGGCGCGATGGCGATGGAAGCCGTGGGCCGCGCCGCGGGCGCCGTGGTCGAGGAGGTGCGACGCCAGTTCCGCGACATCAAGGGCATCATGGAAGGCACCGCCAAGCCCGAGTACGGCAAGGCGGTCGACATGCTCACCACGGCGGCGATCAAGGAGATGATCGTGCCGTCGCTGCTGCCGGTGGTCATCCCGATCGCCGTCGGCCTGCTGCTCGGACCGGCCGCGCTCGGCGGCCTGCTGATGGGCACCATCGTCACCGGCCTGTTCGTCGCCATCTCCATGTGCACCGGCGGCGGCGCCTGGGACAACGCCAAGAAGTACATCGAGGACGGCCACCACGGCGGCAAGGGCAGCGACGCGCACAAGGCCGCGGTCACCGGCGACACCGTCGGCGATCCGTACAAGGACACCGCCGGCCCGGCCGTCAACCCGCTCATCAAGATCATCAACATCGTCGCGCTGCTGATCGTGCCGCTGCTGCCGGCCGGCATGGCCGGCTCGGCGAGCGCGCCGCACGCCAAGTCCGCCACCATGGCCGCGGCACCCGCGCCGGCCGCCGCACCGGTCGCTGCACCTGCCCCGGCCGCGGCACCGGCCGCCACGACAACGGCCACGGCCGTCGCGACCGCCCCTGCCGCCGCCATGGCCAAGGTGTACTTCGAGGTCGCCAAGGCCGACGTGCCCGACGCGGCGAAGGCCGATCTCGCCAGGCTCGCCGACGCGGCCAAGGCCAACGCCGGCGCGAAGATCGCGGTCAGCGGCTTCCACGACGCGAGCGGCGACCCGGCGAAGAACGCCGAACTCGCCAAGCAGCGCGCGATGGCCGTGCGCGACGCGCTCAAGGCGGCCGGCGTGGCCGATGACCGCATCGAGCTGAAGAAGCCCGAGCAGGTGAATGCCGGCGACGCCGCCGAGGCGCGCCGCGTCGAGGCGAAGCTGCAGTAGGCGCGTCCGCGACACTGTTCCGCAACCGAGCCCCGTGTCCGCAAGGACACGGGGCTCGTCGCTTCATGCGCCGCGCCATCCGGTGCGGACGGGTCCCGGCAGACCCTGCCTGCGGGTCCGCCCGCCACCTTGACCGAGCGCAAGGTCGCCTGTCGCCAGGCGCCTAGAGTCACATCGAAAGCCGCGACCCTCGTCGCGCCACGGAGTGACTCCATGCCCAGGTCCATCCTGCTCCACGTCGATTCGTCCGAACGCAGCGCCGCGCGCCTGCGCGTGGCGCTGCAACTCGCCGAAGCCTTCGATGCCGAGCTGACCGGCCTGTACGCCGTCGCGTCGTCGGTGGCGCGCTACCCCTACATGCTGGAAGCCGCGCACAGCGTCGGGCCGCTGATGATGCAGTTCGACCAGGAACGCCGCGAACGCGCGCAGGCCGCGTTCCTCGAGGCCGCGGCCGGCTCGCCGCGCGCGCGCTGGGCCGTGCTGCCCGACGAGGAGGCGCCGTGGGGCTTCAGTCGCCGCGCGCTGTACGCCGACCTGCTGGTGCTCGGCCAGGCGCCGGCCGACAAGGACGATCCGTCGGCAGGCGACGTGCCGGCCGACTTCGTGCCGTCGGTCGTCGTCGGCAGCGGAAAGCCTGCGCTCGTGGTGCCGTACATCGGCGCGTCGCGTCCGGCGGGCCGGCGCGTGCTGGTCGCGTGGAAGGAGTCGCGCGAATCGGCGCGCGCCGTCGCTGCAGCGCTGCCGTGGCTGCAGCGCGCCGAGCAGGTGCACGTGGCCGCCGCGCCCGAGTCCGGCTCCGGCACGCCGACGACCTCGGCCGACATCGAGGCCTATCTGCAGCGGCACGGCGTGAAGCCGCAGATGCACCGGCAGTTCGCGGCCGGCGCCGACGTGGGCGCGTCGCTGCTGTCGCTGGCGGCCGACCACGACGTCGACCTGCTGGTGATGGGCTGCTACGGCCACAGCCGCCTGCGCGAGTGGGTGCTCGGCGGCGCGACGCGCTCGGTGCTGCAGTCGATGACGGTGCCGGTGCTGATGGCGCACTGAGCGCGCCGGCCGGCGCGCGGCGCGCTCACGCCGCGTGCAGCAAGCCTTCGCGGATGGCGCCGAACGACGGTGACTCGCGCCGCTCGATGTTGCGCAGCAGTTCCTCGGCCACGCGCTGCGGCGACTCCAGCGGCCCCATGTGCCCGAGCCCGTCGAGCCGCTGCAGGCTGGCGTTCGGGCACAGGCCCGCCAGCACCGCGGCCACGCGCCGCGCCGGCGCGGGCGAGCGCGTGCCCGCCATCACGTGCACGGGCAGGGCAAGGCGCGCGTAGGCCGTCGTCGCCTGGCCGTCGCCGAACAGCGCGTCGAACTCGGCGCTCACCTTGGTCATGCGAGGGGCGAGCGCGTCGCGGCGCGACGGGGTCATGCGCGCCCACGTGCCCTCGCCCGACCAGTAGTCGACGAAGCGCTCGGCCGACTCGTGCAGCCGGCCGGCCCGCGCGTGAGCGCAGATCTCGTGTCCGACGCCGGTGATGTCGCGCCACAGCTCGCGGTCGGCGGCGGTGTGCAGCAGCGCGAAGCGCACCGGCTCGAACAGCGTGAGGCTGCGCACGTGACGCGGCCAGCGCAGCGCGAGCTGCAGCGCGACCGCGCCGCCGTACGAGTGGCCGAGCAGATGCACGCCGCCCGGATGGGCCTGCAGCCACGGCACGAGCCGGCGCGCCTCGGCGTCGAGCGTCACCGTCGCATCGGCCGGCCACGTCTGCCCGCTGCCGCTGGCGATCAGGTCGGGCGCGTGCAGCTCGATGCCCGCGGGCAGCAGCGCGCGCAGCGGCTCCCATTGGCGGCCGCTGCTGCCGCTGCAGTGCAGCGCCATCACGGCAACGGCCGGCCGGGTCGGGGAAGGTGCGGTCATGTCGGCAAACCTCGTGTGGTCGAGGGCCGCAGGTTCGCCGCTGCCGGTATCGGCGGTGCGTCGCCGGCCGCGTCGTCGCGTTGCCCGATCGCATCGGCGCGGCGCGCAGGCGACCGCCGTGTATCCGGCGTGTATCGCGCCGGCAATCGCCGACACGCGCAACCGCGCGCGCCCTAGACTCGCCGCATGCATCGCGATCCGGTCGGCCCCGAGGGCGGCGACGACGTCGCCGCGAAGCTGGCGCAGCAGCTGCACTCCCTGCGCCGTGTCGCCCTGGCGGTGGCGCACCCCGGCGGACCGGAGCTGTACGGCCATCTCGTGGGCGAGCTGGCCGCCGCGCTGGACGTGCCGATGGCCTTCGTCGCGACCTTCGCCGACGACGCCCGCACCCGGCTGCGCACCCTGGCGGCGTGGCGCGACGGCCGTCCGATGCGCGAGTTCGAGTTCCCGCTCGAGGGCTCGCCCTGCGAGCAGGTCGTCGGCCGACGCTACCGCTACGTGCCGGTCGGCGTGGCGCCCGAGCTGCCCGAGGGCAGCGTGTTCGCGCGCAACGGCATGGACTCCTACGCCGCCTTCCCGCTCAACGACAGCACCGGCGCGCCGCTGGGGCTGATCGCCGCGATGGCGCGCGCGCCCATCGCCGGCGGCGATGCCAAGCATGCCGAAGCCGTGCTCAAGGTCGTGGCCGGGCGCATCGCCGCCGAGATCGAACGCACCCGCACCGACGACGTGCTGCGCTCGGCGGCGCTGGCCGTCTCGGGCGCGCGCGGCGACACCGTGTTCGACGAGCTGGTGCGCCTGCTCGCGACCATCCTGCACGTCGAGGTCGCGTTCATCGCGCGCCACCACCGGCAGGACCCGGGGCACCTGAGCGTCCTCGCGATGTACTACGACGGCCAGATCGTGCGCGACGTACGTTACGGCGTCGCGGGCACGCCGTGCGAGACGGTGCTCGGCCAGCAGTTCCGCGCCTACCCGCGCGGCGTGCGGCAGATGTTCCCGGAGGACCAGGACGCGCTCGCGCAGTGCACCGAGGGCTACGCCGGCTACCCGCTGACGGCGCTCGACGGCGCGCCGCTGGGCATCGTGTCGGTCGCCTCGCGCCGGCCGCTGCCTCAGGTCGATCGCATCGAGGCGATGCTGAAGATCTTCGCCGTGCGCGCCGCCGCCGAGGTCGAGCGACTCGACGCCAACGAGGCGCTGCAGCGCTCGGAGGCCAGCTACCGCGCCATCTTCGACGCCGCCGAAGACTCGATCTTCGTGCACGACTGGGACAGCGGCGCCATCGTCGACGTCAACCCGAAGGCCTGCGAGACCTACGGCTACAGCCGCGACGAGCTGCTGCGGCTCGGCGTGGCCGAGATCAGCGCCGGCGAGCCGCCGTACACGGCCGAGGACGCGGCGCGCTGGCTGCAGCTCGCACGGCTCGGTCGCTGCCCGCCCTTCGAGTGGCGCCGCCGCAACCGCGATGGCAGCCTTCACTGGGACGAGGTGCGGCTGAAGCCGGCCGTGCTGAGCGGCCGGCCGCACATCCTCGCCTTCACCCGCGACATCACCGGCCGCAAGGCGGCCATCGCCGAACTGCAGTCGCGCGAGGAGCAGTACCGCGCCATCTTCGACGGCAGCGTCGACCCGATGGTGCTGTGGAACCGGCATCTCGAGGTGGTCGACGTCAACACGGCCTTCGTGCGCGTGACCGGTATGTCGCGCGACGACGTGGTCGGCCGCCACTGGAGCGGACGCCCGGATGCGGCCGACATGCAGCGGCTGGTGCAGCACATCGAGTCGGCGCTCGCCGGACGCGCCGTGCACCTGGTCGAGCGCGTGAGCCGTGCCGACGGCAGCCTGTTCGACATGGAGCTGCGCTACCTGCCCGTGCGCATCGGCGACGAGCCTTATGCGCTCGGCGTGGGGCGCGACGTCACCGAGCGGCTGCAGCTCGAGGCGCAGCTGCGCCAGGCGCAGAAGATGGAGGCGATCGGCCAGCTCACCGGCGGCATCGCGCACGACTTCAACAACATCCTCACCAGCGTGATGGGCTACCTCGTCATGGGCGAGGAGCGCGCCCAGGCGATCGGCGACACGACCTTGCAGCGGCAGCTCGCGCAGGCGCACGCCGCGTCGCAGCGCGCGCGCGACCTCATCGCGCAGATGCTCGCGTTCGCCCGCCGGCGCGGCGGCGAGCGGCGCACCGTCGCGCTGGCCCCGCTCGTGCGGCAGACCCTGCAGCTGCTGCGCGCCACCTTGCCGACGTCGGTGACCCTCGACGACGCGGGCCTGGACGCCGCGTCGACGCAATCGCTGTGCGTGGCCGCCGACCCGGTGCAGCTCGAGCAGGTGCTGTTCAACCTGTGCATCAACGCGCGCGACGCGATGGACGGCGCCGGGCGCATCGAGGTGCGCGTGCGCCGGCACGACGGCAGGCGCCTGCACTGCGCGTCGTGCCGCGCCCGCATCGACGGCGGGCACTGGGTCGCGCTCGGCGTCGCCGACAGCGGCAGCGGCATCCCGCCGGAGCTGATGGAGCGCATCTTCGACCCGTTCTTCTCCACCAAGGCGCCGGGGCGCGGCTCGGGCATGGGCCTGGCGATGGTGCACGGCATCGTGCACGACCACGGCGGCCACGTCGTGCTGCGCACGCAGCCCGGGCGCGGCTCGGAGTTCGGCGTGATGCTGCCGCTGGCGACGGGAGAGGCGGCGCCGTGCGCCGCCGAGTCGCCGTCTCGCGCGCGCGGCCCCGCCCTGCACGGCCGCGTGCTGCTCGTCGAGGACGACACGATGGCGGGCGACTACCTGCACGAGCAGCTCGGCGCGTGGGGGCTGGACGTGACCTTGCTGCGCTCGCCGCTGCAGGCGCTGGCCTGGCTCGGCGACCGCGCGCACGAGGTCGACCTGCTCGTCACCGACCACACGATGCCGCAGCTCACCGGACTGCAGCTCGCCGAGCGCGCGCGCGTGCTTCGGCCGGCGCTGCCGGTGCTGCTGATCACCGGCAATGCCGAGGCGTTCGACGACGACACGCTCGCGCGCCACGGCGTGCGGCGCATGCTCGCCAAGCCGCTCGACCCCGAGCGTCTGCGCGAGGCGCTGCTCGAGCTGC
Organism: uncultured Burkholderiaceae bacterium; assembly: GCA_964517545.1. GTDB lineage: Bacteria > Pseudomonadota > Gammaproteobacteria > Burkholderiales > Burkholderiaceae_C > CAZFET01. Next base: position 13,667 of record CAZFET010000021.1, on the reverse strand, counting down.
TGCCCTCAGGGCCTGGCGGCGGCCGCTGAGCGCGGCGCGCCGCGGATCGATACCACTTCGATACGCAGCGCGCGGGCGCGGACACGCGCCCGATACCGCCGTTGCCGAGACTGATCCCGACGGCCGCCTTCTCCGAGCGGCCGGCCGCGGGAGAACCGCCATGCTGCCGACCACCAGTCTCCGTCCTGTCCTCGACGCGCAGGTGCCAGCCGAAGGCTGGACCTGCCCGACGCAGCTCGATCGCGACCGCCTCGGGCGCGAAGTGCTCGCGATGTACGAGCGTGTGGCCGCAGCGCCGCGCCCGGGCGAATTTCACTTCCACGACGGCGCGCTTCGCCGGCGTCGGCCGGCCGTTCGCCGCCGGCGAGGTACCACCGGGTGCGACCGTGCTCGACCACGCGTGCGGTGCCGGCACCGACCTGCTGATCGCGGCGCGGCGTGCCGGAGCCAAGGGTCGCGCCATCGGCGTGGATCTCACGCCGGGCATGCAGGAGGTTGCGCGCGAGGCCGCCCGCGAAGCCGGCCTCGGCGGGCGCGTCGAGATCCTCGCCGGCGACTTCGCCGCGTTGCCGCTGCCCGATGCGAGCGTGGATCTCGTGCTGTCGAACGGCGTGCTCAGCCTCGCGCCGGACAAGCGCCAGGTCCTGCGCGAAGTCCGCCGCGTGCTGAGGCCGGGCGGCGAGCTGTGGTTGTCGGACGTGGTGCTCGGCCGGCCGCTCGCAGCGGGCTCGCGCGCCAACGCCGCGCTGTGGGCCGCCTGCGTCGGCGGCGCGCTCACCGAGAGCGACCTGCCGCGCGCCGTGACGCATGCCGGCCTCACCGACGTGTGCGTCGTCGCGCGGCACGACCCGTTCGGCGGCACCAGCCTGGCCGACAAGTTCGGCCGCCACCTCCAGGTCACCTCGATCACGCTGCGGGCCCGCCGCCCGCACTGACCCTCGCCTGCAGGCCGCAGGCGCCACCCGTCCGGGCACGGACGACATCCACCCGAAGGAGAAGCATCATGCTGCGCAAGTACATCATCGAACGCAACGTCAAGGGCATCGGCGAGCATCCCGCCGACGCCTACTGCGGCATCGCCCAGCAGTCCAAGGACGTCCTGGTCCGCCAAGGCCCGGGCATCCAGTGGCTCGAATCGTTCATCGTGCAGGACAAGACGTACTGCGTCTACCTGGCCGAGAGCGAGGATCTCATCCGCGAGCACTCGCGCCTGAGCGGCTTCCCGGCCGACCGCGTCGAGCCGGTCCGCACGATCCTCGACCCGAGCTTCGCGCCCGCCTGAGCCCACGGCAAGGAACACCGCGATGCGCCACGACAACATCCTGCAGACCATCGGCCGCACGCCCGTCGTGCGCCTCGCGGCGCTCGCGCCGGCGCACGCCGAGCTGCACGTCAAGCCCGAGTCGCGCCACCCGATGGGCTCGGAGAAGGACCGCATGGCGCTCGCGGTGATCCAGCACGCGCTCGAGCGCGGCGCGCTGCGGCCCGGCCAGACCGTGGTCGAGGCCACGAGCGGCAACACCGGCATCGGGCTGGCGATGGTCTGCGCGCGCCTGGGCCATCCGCTGGTCATCGTCATGGCCGAGAACTTCAGCGTCGAACGCCGCCGGCCGATACGCTTTCTCGGCGCGCAGGTCGTGCTGACACCGGCCGCGCTCAAGGGCAGCGGCATGCTGGCCAAGGCGCGCGAGCTCGCCGCGGCGCACGGCTGGTTCTGGCCGCGGCAGTTCGACAACGAAGCCAACGCCGACGTGCACTCGCGCACCACGGCGATCGAGATCCTCGACGACTTCGCCGACGCGCCGCTCAGCCACTGGGTCAGCGGCAGCGGCACCGGCGGCACGCTGCTGGGCGTGGCGCGCGTGCTGCGCCGGCGCTCGCCGGCGACGCAGGTCGTGGTGTGCGAACCCGACAACGCGCCGCTGCTCGCCAGCGGCGTGCCGCAGCCGCGTGCCGGCGACGCAGCACTGCCGCCGCCGAGCCACCCCGAGTTCCGCCCGCATCCGATGCAGGGCTGGACGCCCGACTTCGTGCCCTCGCTCGTGCAGCGCGCACTCGACGAAGGCCTCGTCGACTGCATCGAGCCCGTGGCCGGCGCCGACGCGCTGCGCGTGGCGCGCGAACTCGCCGCACGCGAAGGCATCCTCGCCGGCATCTCCGGCGGGGCCACCGTCGCCGGCGCGCTGCGCCTGGCCGGGCGCCTGCCGCGCGGAAGCCGCGTGCTGGCGATGCTGCCCGACACCGGCGAGCGCTACCTCAGCACACCGCTGTTCGCCGACGTCGACGCCGAGATGGACGCCGCGGAGCTCGCGCTGTCGCGCAGCACCCCGGGTTTCCGGTTCGACGTGCCGGCGCCGTCATCGCCTGGGCCGGCCGGCCACGCGCCGTCGCCCGAGGCCGATCACGACTTCGTGCGCGGCACGCTCGACGATCCGTCCGCCCCGGTGGTGATGTTCGCGCTGCAATGGTGCGAGTTCTGCTGGGCGCTGCGGCGCTTCTTCCGCCGCATCGGCGTGACGCCGAACGTCGTCGATCTCGACGGTGCCGCACTGCGCTCCGACGGGCGCGGCCTGCGCGTGCGCGCCGCGCTTCGCGAGCGCAGCGGCCAGGCCACGATTCCGCAAGTCTTCGTCGGTGGGCAGTGGATCGGCGGCTGCACCGACACGTTCGACGCCTGGACTGACGGCCGGCTCGCGCGGGCGTTGCGCGACACCGGCGTGGCCTTCGATCAGGACGCGCGCATCGACACGCGCGCCTTGCTGCCTTCCTGGGTCGTGGCGCGCTGAGCGCGCGGCCAGACCAGCAGCGCCGCGGCGATCGCCAGCGCGATGTCGACGCTCCACAGCAGGCGGTCGCTGCCCGTCGCCTCGGCCGCCCAGCCGCCCAGCCAGATGCCGGCGAAGCTTCCCACCTGGTGCACGAGCATGACCACGCCGAACAGGGTGCCCATGCGCTGCACGCCGTGCTGGCGCGACACGAGCTGCGAAGTGGGCGGCAAGGTCGCCATGTGGCTCGCGCCCATGACGATGGCGAAGCCGATCATCACCGCAGGCGTGGCCGGCAGCAGCACGACGGCGGCCACGCCGGCGGCGCGCACGAGGTAGGTGGCCGCCAGCAGCACGGCCGCATCACCGCGCTTCAGCGCGAAGCCCATGGCCACGCTGCCCGCGATGTTGGCGGCGCCGGCCACGGCGATCCATGTGCCCGCCAGCGACGCCGGCAGCCCGCAGCGCTCGATGACGCCGGGCATGTGCACGCCGAGGAAAGCGACATGAAAGCCGCACACGCCGAAGCTGAGCGCGACGCGCCAGAAGCGCCACTCGCGCAGCACGTCGGCGACGGGCTGCGACGGCCGCGGCGCCACGTGGCCGATCGGGCGCCGCAATGGCAGCGCAAGCAGCAGCGCGAGCAGGCTCGCGGCGGCCGTGGCGAGCAGCGCGGCGGCCCAGCCGAAGGCGTCGATGCCCCATTGCGTGAGCGGCCCCAGCAGCAGCTGGCCGATCGACGCGCCGGCGCCCACCAGCCCCACCGCCAGGCCGGCGCGCGCCGCCGGCACGGCGCGCGCCACCTCGCCCAGCAGCAAGCCGTTGCTGCCGACGGCGCTCGACGCGATCGCGCTGGCCACCAGGGACAGCGACACGACGGCGGGCCAGGTCCACAACGCGGGCAGCGCCGTGGTCAGCGCCAGCCACGCGGCGCCGAACACGATCACGCGCGCCGCGCCCCAGCGGTCGGCCATTGCGCCGAGCACGGGCTGCACGAGGCCGAAGCCGAGCTGGCCGAGCGCCAGCGCGAGGCTGATGGCCGCGAGCCCCATGCCCGAGGCGCTGTTGAGCGGCGAGACGAAGAGTCCGAAGGCGGCGCGCCCGCCGGCGACCAGCGCCATGAGCGCAGCCGCCGCGAGGGTGATGCGCCAGGCGGCGGCGTTCATGGCGAGTCCGCGGCAGCGGCCGTCGCTCACGCCGCCATCGGCAGCGCGACGTCGGGCTGCGCCGGCACCGCGTAGAGCAGCGGCGCGAGCGCCGCCTCGATGCGCGCGCGCTGCGCGTCGTCGACCAGCGCGAACAGCGTCTTCTGGAAGCGCGGCTCCATGGCGCCCGAGACGATGTACTGCCAGCGATAGGCCTTGAGCACGCCCGCGTGGATCTGCTCGAGCTGCGCGTCCGTGAACGCAGTGCCGGCGATCGCGGTGAAGTAGCGCGCGTCGGCCTGCGCCTGCGCCTGCAGGATGCCGTCGACGGCGCCGACCAGGGCGATGAGGTCGTCGACCGCCGCGTCGCGCTCGGCCGGCCGGAGCTTCGCGTCTTCCTTGACGAGCTCGATCTCGTCCAGGATCGCGTGCTGCGACTCCTCCTTCCAGTGAAAGAGGAACACGTCCTTCCACAGGTCGGACAGATTGGCCTGGGGTTCGATGCTGGCGCGATAGTGCGCCTGCGTGAACAGCTCGATGTCCAGCGTCAGCGCCAGCACGGCCCAGGTGCTCTTGCCCAGCACCGCTTGCGCCACGGCGTTGGGCTCGGCCGTCTGCACGTAGCCGGCCGGCATGTCGGCGGCCATCATCGCCTCGAGGCGACGGAACAGCTCCTGGTGCTTCAGCTCCTCGTCGGTCATGCGCACCAGCGCCTCCAGCGCGACCTGGTCGCCCAGCCAGTGCTCGCGGCTGACCTCGAGCACCTTGGCGCCGATGAAGCGCTCCACCAGCCCGAAGATGTAGGCGTAGGTGCGCCCCTGCACCTGGCTCAGCAGCCGCTTGTCGGCGGCGCTCAGGAACGGCAGCTCGTTCACGAGCGACAGGCCCGACGGCAGGAAGGTGCGCGTGTAGTCGAGACGGCGGCCGCGGATCAGGTCGCGCTCGATCTCCCATCGCACGCGACGGGAAACCTCGATGACCTTGGCATAGCGGGGATCGGTGGGAGTCAGGGTCGACATGACGGTGTCCTCGGAACGGTGGTGGCGCCGCGCGACACCCCGCCGCACGGCATGGCGAGAACTCTCGACCCCTGCGGTAACGCCCGTGCGGCCGCCGGCCGCGTGTGTGTTGCCGGCGTGTGACCTCGAAGGCGCGTGTGTTGCCGGTTTGTATTCGCGCCTTCCGGCCCGCACACCGCGACGGCAGAATCCGCCCCATGAGCCCGCGCGCCAACCTGCTCGTCGTCGACGACGACCCGTCGGTGCGGGCCATGCTCGTCGAATATCTCGGCAGCCACGGCTTCGCGGCGCGGGCCGCGCCCGACGGCGCGGCGATGCGCGCCGAGATCGAGCGCGAGCTGCCCGATCTGATCCTGCTCGACCTGCGCCTGCCCGGCGAAGACGGCCTCGCGCTCGCGCGCTTCCTGCGCGAACGCTACGACGTCGGCATCGTGATGGTCACCGCCTCGAGCGATACCGTCGATCGCGTGGTGGGCCTGGAGGTCGGCGCCGACGACTACATCGGCAAGCCCTTCGATCCGCGCGAGCTGCTCGCGCGCGTGAAAAGCGTGCTGCGGCGCATGCAGGCGCGGCCGCAGGACGACGCGGCCTCGTCGCCGGCCCCGGCGGCAGCAGCGGGCGCGACGCCGCCGCCGTCACCCGGCCGCCGCCGCTTCGGCCGCTGCGAGATCGAACTCGAGTCGCGCCGCCTGTTCGACCTCGCCGACGGCGGCGTCGAGGTGCCGATGACCGCGATGGAGTACGACCTGATCCGCGTGTTCCTCGCCAACCCGAACCGCGTGCTGTCGCGCGACCAGCTGCTCATGCACACACGCAACCGCGAGTGGGAGCCGTTCGATCGCTCGATCGACATCCGCATCGGGCGGCTGCGGCGCAAGGTCGAGCCCGACCCCGGCGGCGAGCCGCGCTGCATCCGCACCGTGCGCAACGCGGGCTACATGTACGTGCCCGACGCCTGAGCGCGCGGACGGGTTCGCGCGGCGGCGCAGGGCGCCGCGATCGGGCACGCGACTCAGGTGCGCGACGCCAGGGTCCAGGTCTGCAGTCCGTCGGCCACGTCCGCACGCGCGAATACCGTGAAGCCGCGACGGCGGTAGAAGTCGAGGTTGGCCGCGTCTTCGGTGGTGAGGTCCACGCCTTCGGCGCCCGCATCGGCCGCGGCCAGCTCGCACACCGCGCGCAGCAGTCGCTCGCCGATGCCGCGCCCCGCGTGCGACGGCCGCACGCCGAGCATGTTGAGATGCCACCACGCGCCTCGCGTCGACGTGCGGTCCCAGGCGCGGCGCAGCTCGTCGTAGCGCTGGCGCGAGTCCGCCCCGAGCACGCCCCACGTGGACTCGACCAGCGCCGCGAGCTCGGCCGGAGGCGGCGGCAGATCACCCGGAGGCGTGAGCGCGGCCACGCCGAGCAGGCGGCCGGCCACGTCGCGCGCACCGAGGATCGGGTGCCCGCGCAGCCAGCGGCCGGAGGCGAACAGGTGGATCAAGGTGCGCAGCCGCCGCGGCTCGGGCCGTGGCTCGCCGAGCGTGTGACGCATGACCGGGTAGGCCGCGAAGGCCTCGCACAGCACGTCGAGCACGGCGTCGGCCTCGCGCCGGGCGATCGGCTGGATGCGCAGCGGTGCCGCGTTTGCCGCGTCAGGCATCGTGACCGGCGTCGCATCCGGTATCGCGGTCGGTATCGCGGTCGGTGTCGACATCACCCGTGGACTCCTCGCACCGGCACGCTGCCGGTGGCGCGGGATTGTCGGCAGGCGACCGCGCGCGGGCCATGGCTCCGTCGGGCCAGCGGCGTCTCGCGACGCTGCCGCCGCGAAGCCGTCGTTCAGCCGGCGAGCACGCGCATCACCGCCGCCGCGCGCGTCTCGACGCCGAGCTTGGCGTACACGTTCTGCAGGTGCTTGTGCACCGTGCGATGGCTGATGCCCAGCACTTCGGCGACGTCGCGGTCGGTCTTGCCCGCGGCCACCCACCGCAGCACCTCGCGCTCGCGCGCGGTGAGCGCCGGTGCGTCACGCAGCGGCGGCCAGCGCGGCGGCGCCGGCAGCGGTGCGTCGCCGCGGTCGCCCTTGCGGGCCAGCAGCCGCACGCAGCCGTACAGCGCGGCCAGCGGCGCGCGCACCTGCTCCAGCAGCGCCGCCTCGCGGTCGCCGACGTCGCGCCCGCGCCGGTTGAGCACGAAGCTCACGAGCCAGCCGTCGTCCACGTACAAGGGCAGCGCGACCGCGTGGTCGATGCCGATGCGCCGGTAGTAGTCGGCATACAGCTCGCCGGCGCGAAAGCGCTCGAACGGCACCGAGTCGCTGATGCGACGCACGTGCGGCCCTCGCCGCACCGTGTGGTACTGCACCAGCGGATGGCCGTGGAAGTGGCGGTCGAAGCACTCGAGCTCGGCGCGGCCGAACGAGGCCTTCGGCTGCACGCCGGCCACGTGTCGATGACCGCCGGCCAGGTCGCACACCACCAGCGACGTGATCTCCGCCGGCACCAGCCGCGACAGCCGCTCGATGCCGCAGCGGCCGAAGCCTCCGGGCTCGCTCAGCGCGTCGGCCACGTCTCCGACGAGCGCCAGCGCGGCCCGGTAGTCGCGCGAGCGCAGCAACTCGAGGTGCGGCGTCGCCATGAGAGGCACTGTAGGAGTCTGCGCCGCCCTTGGCAACGCGGCGCTGACGCGGCCGCTCCAGCGCTGGCTCCCGCGTCGGCTGCCTGGCCTGCGCTGCGCAGGCATGTCGGCCGTGCCACCGACCCCGAAGGAGACCGTGCGGACGCCTTCCACCACGAGCCGCCCACGTGATGGCGTGACCCTGAAAGCGAAGCACGCATCGACGCGCCCTTGCCGCCGCCGGCACGCACCTGCTGAGGCCGCCCGGTCGCGCGCCTACGCAATCCTGCGCATCGCCAGGCACGTGGCGCGCGACTAGAACTCCGTTCGCGCCTCTCGTCAGGAGACTGCCATGCTGCAACCCCGATCCGCCGCGCGCCGCGCGGCACTCGCCTCCGCCCTCGCCCTCGCCTTCGCCGCCCCGGCACCCGGCTGGAGCCAGGCCGCCGGCCTCGACGGTCGCCGCTTCGAGGGCGTGTTCCTCGAGCGCGGCAAGACCTCGGGCGACGCCGACACGATCATCTTCAGCAACGGGCGCTTCCGCACGACCCCCTGTGACCGCCACGGCTACTCCGACGCGCCCTACACCGTGACGCAGCTGGCCGACGGCCTGGCCTTCGAGCCCGAGACGCACAGCCCGCGCTACGGCCGTCTGGTCTGGAAGGGCATCGTGCGCGGCGACAAGCTCGACGCCACCGCGACGATGGTGCGGGAAGGCAAGCCGCCGGTCGAGAACTGGGTCGTGGCGGGAGCGAAGAAGTGAGCGCGCTCGCGGCGTCGCAGGTCACGTGCATGCTGCCGGTCAAGGACCTGGAGCGCGCGCGCGGCTTCTACGAGCGCGGCCTCGGGCTGACCGCCGGTGAGCTCAAGCCCGACGGCAAGCTCGTCTACCGCGTCGGCGGCACGGAGATCGCGCTGTTTCCCAAGCCCGAGGGCACGAAGGCGGAGCACACCGCGCTCAGCCTGCGCGTGGCCGACATCGACGCCGCCGTCGGCGAGCTGAAGCGGCGCGGCGTCGTCTTCGCCGACTACGACCTGCCGGGCCTGAAGACGGTGGACCACGTCTGCGTGCTCGGCGCGGAGAAGGCGGCATGGTTCGAGGACACCGAAGGCAACATCCTCTGCCTGCACGAGGACCTGGCCTGACGCGGGCGAGGCCGCGCCGGCCTCCCCCGCCGGCCGCAGGGCCGCGCCTCGTACACCAGGTGGAACGGCGTCTCGATCGCATGACGTGACCTGCAGCTCGCCGTCCGGCTCGCCGGGTTGCGCGAGGACCACCGGCGCGAGTTCGAGCGCTGCGTGTGGCTCGCCATCGTGGAGTTCGAGCGCGGTGCGCTCGATGCGGTGCAGGCGCACTGCGCCGCGGTGTCGGCGGTCGCGCGCCGCATGGGCGATCCGCAGGCACCGTTCGCCGGCGGGCTGTGCGCTCACGCAGTGGCGCGGCGAGGCGAACGACGCCGCGCGCGGCGCCGACGAGTCGGCGCTGCAGGCGCTGCGCCGCGGCATGGCGCTGGCCCCAAGAGGTGCTCGCGGCAGCGCTCGCGGTGCGACGCGCCGCCGAGGTGGCCGTCGCGCGCGCGGCCATCGCCGCGCCCGGCACGCCTGCTTCGAAAGGAGCAGCCCGATGATCCGCATCGTCGTCGAACGCGGCTTCGACAGCCCGCAGTCGGACGCCGACATGCAGCGCGTGGCCGATCGCGAGCGACCGTGCCCGGGCGAGCAGGGCGTGCGCTGGCGGCGCAGCCTGGTCTCGACCGACCGCATGCGCATGGTGTGCGAGTACGAGGCCGCCGACCTCGAGACCGTGCGTCGCATCCGGCAAGAGGCGGCGGCGCGCTTCGACCGCATCCGGGCGGGCGAGGTGATCGAGTCGGGATCGCGCGACGACGCCGCTCGCGCCGGATCGTCACGCCGGCCTGCGCGCGGCCCGCTCCGAAAACGCAACGGGCCGGCTCCTCGTGAGAGCCGGCCCGTCGATGTCGTTGTTGGTCGGGGTGGCGGGATTCGAACTCGCGACCCCTTGCACCCCATGCAAGTGCGCTACCAGGCTGCGCTACACCCCGACGAAGGTCGCGATTATACGGGCCGGATGTCGCGCGCCCTGGACCGGCGGCGCCTTGTTCAGCCGTTGCCGAGCAGGCTGCGGATCGACAGCAGCTCGCGGCGCAGATGGCCGAGCGTGATCTCCTCGACCTCGGGCACCGGCAGCGGCTCCGGCGACGGTGCCGACGGGGCCGCGGTCGCCGCGGCGGGATCGACGGAGCCGTTGACCTTTGCGTGGCCCGCCGGCTTCGGCGCCTTCGCGGCGGCCGGTTCCTGCGCCATCTCCGACAGTCGGTTGCGCGCGCCGCTGATGGTGAAGCCCTGCTCGTACAGCAGGTCGCGGATGCGCCGGATGAGCAGCACCTCGTGGTGCTGGTAGTAGCGGCGGTTGCCGCGCCGCTTCATCGGCTTGAGCTGCGTGAACTCCTGTTCCCAGTAGCGCAGCACGTAGGGCTTCACGCCGCACAACTCGCTCACCTCACCGATGGTGAAGTAGCGTTTGGCCGGGATGGCGGGAAGCGCTTTCTCCATTGAAATCAATGTGTTTCAGCGGGAAAGCTCAGACTCTACTCGAACTCCTCCGGCGCGGGGATGTCGCCCTGCACGATGGCCTTCAACTTGTGACTGGCGTGAAATGTGACCACATTGCGCGCCTTGATCGGGATGGCCTCGCCGGTGCGCGGGTTGCGCCCGGGGCGCGGCGCCTTGCGGCGGATGTTGAAGTTGCCGAAGCCCGAGAGCTTGACGTCGCCGCCGGCCACCAGCTCGGCGTGGATCAGCTCGAAGAAGGCCTC
>CAZFET010000021.1:0-3290 GCA_964517545.1 uncultured Burkholderiaceae bacterium | reverse complement strand
TCCTTCGACTCGCGCTTGTTCAGGCCGAGCCGCTCGAACAGCAGCTCGGCCAGCTCGGCCTTGGTGAGCGTGGGGGTCTCGATCGAAGGCAGCAGCACGGACTCGCGCGGTCGGATGTCGTCGTCGGTGTCCATCGCGTTCCTCACGCCCGCAGGCGGGCTCCCAGTTGCAGGCGCAGCGCCTCGACGACCGCAGCGACCTCGGCGTCGATGCGTTCGTCGGTCAGGGTCGTGTCGGGATCGAGCAGCTCCAGCCGCACGGCGAGGCTGCGCTCGTGCGCGCCGATCTCGGCGGTCGGCTGCTTCGGCCGGTACACGTCGAACAGCGTCGCCGAGCGCACCAGTCCGCTGCCGGCGCCGCGCGCGGCGGCGATCAGCGCGTCGTGCGTGACGCGCTCGTGCACGATCAGCGCCAGGTCGCGCGTCACCGCCTGCAGGCGCGACAGCGGCTGGTACTGCGGCACCTCGCGCTGCATCGCGGCGTCGGCCTCCACCTCGAACAGCATCGGCGCGTGCGGCAGGTCGTACGCCTGGCGCCAGCGCGGATGCAGCTCGCCCAGGTACCCGATCACGCGGCCGTCGAGCTCGACGCGCGCGCTGCGCCCCGGGTGCAGTGCCGGGTGCGCGGCGGCGACGAAGCTCAGCTCGCGCGGCGCGAACAAGGCCTCGAGGTCGCCCTTGAGATCGAAGAAGTCGACCATGCGCTCGGGCGCGCCCCACTGCAGCGCGTCGGCCGGTCCGAACGCCTGGGCCGCCACGCGCAGCGGCTGCACGAGCCCGGCGACGCTCGTTTCGCCGTCGCGCGCCGCGGGATCGCGCCGGTACGTGCGGCCGATCTCGAACACGCGCACGCGGCCCACCTTGCGCGCGAGGTTCGTGCGCAGCACGTGCACCAGACTCCCGATCAAGCTCGAGCGCATGACCGCCAGCGGCGCGGCGATCGGGTTGAGCACGCGGATCGGATCGGCGTTGCCCGCGAGTTCGCGTTCCCAGCGCTCCTCGACGAAGCTGAAGTTGATCGTCTCCTGATAGCCCAGCGACGCCAGCGCGTGGCGGATCGCGTTCGGCCCGCGCCGCCCCTCGGGCACGGCGCGCGTCGTGACCGGCGCGAGCGGCGGCGCGACCGGCAGCTTGTCGTAGCCGATCACGCGCACGACTTCCTCGATCAGGTCTTCCTCGATCGTGAGGTCGAAGCGCCAGCTCGGCGGCGTGACGGTCAGAGTGCCCTCGCCTTCGGTGAACGGCAGCCCGAGACGGCGGAACACGCCGGCGCAGTCGGCCTGCGAGACCGGCATGCCGATCACCTTGGCGGCTCGCGCCACGCGCAGGGTGACGGGCCGGCGCTGCGGCAGGTTGACGCGATGGTCGTCCATCGGGCCGGCCTCGCCGCCGCAGATGTCGACGATCAGCCGCGTGATGTGCTCGATGTGCTCGACCGTCAGCGCCGGGTCGACGCCGCGCTCGAAGCGGTGGCCCGCATCGGTCGAGAAGCCGAAGCGTCGCGAGCGCCCGGCCACCGCGTCGGGCCACCAGTACGCGGCCTCGACGTAGATGTTGCGCGTGTCGTCCGACACCGCCGTCTCGTCGCCGCCCATGATGCCCGCGAGCGACTCCACCGCCCGCGCGTCGGCGATCACGCCGACGTCGCCGTCGACCTCGATCGTGCTGCCGTTGAGCAGCTTCAGGGTCTCGCCGCGGCGGCCCCAGCGCACGACCAGCTTCTCGTGGATCTTGTCGAGGTCGAAGATGTGCGACGGGCGGCCGTACTCGAACATCACGTAGTTCGAGATGTCGACCAGCGCGTTGACCGGTCGCTGCCCGCAGCGCGCCAGGCGGTCGATCATCCATTGCGGCGTGCGCGCCTTCGGGTTCACGCCGCGCACGATGCGGCCCGAGAAGCGCCCGCACAGCTCGGGGGCCTCGATCGTCACCGGCAGCTTCGTGTCGTGGCGCACCGGCACGCGCGCGAACCCGGGCGTCTTCAGCGGCGCTCCCGTGAGCGCGGCGACTTCGCGCGCGATGCCGTAGACGCTCAGGCAATGGCCGAGGTTGGGCGTGAGCTTGAGCGTGAAGATGGCGTCGTCGAGCTTCAGCCAGTCGCGCAGGTCGGCGCCCACCGGCGCATCGGCGGCGAGCTCCAGCAGCCCGGCATGGTCGTCGGACAGCTTCAGCTCGCGCGCCGAGCACAGCATGCCGCGGCTCTCGACGCCGCGCAGCGTGCCGACCTCGATCTCGAACGGCTCGCCGTCGTCGCCGGCCGGCAGCCGGGCGCCCACCAGTGCCAGCGGCACGCGGATGCCGGCGCGCGCGTTCGGCGCACCGCACACGATCTGCAGCAGGCCGTCGGCCGAATGCTCGCCGGCGGCGACGCGGCACACGCGCAGCCGGTCGGCGTTGGGGTGCGGCTCGCACTCGACGATCTGCGCGACGACCACGCGCTCGAACGGCGGCGCGGCCGGCCGCAGCTCCTCGACCTCCATGCCGGACAGGGTCAGCAGCTCGGCGAGCTGCCGGGTGTCGATCGGTGGGTTGCAGAACTCGCGCAACCACGACTCGGGAAATTGCATCGCGGCCGGTCCTACTGGAATTGACTCAGGAAACGCAGGTCGCCTTCGAAGAACAGGCGCAGGTCGTTGACGCCGTAGCGCAGCATGGTCAGCCGGTCCGGCCCCATGCCGAAGGCGAAGCCGATGTAGCGCTCGGGGTCGAGGCCGAAGTTGCGCACCACGTTCGGATGCACCTGGCCGGAACCGCAGACCTCGAGCCAGCGTCCCTTCAGCGGCCCGCTGCCGAAGGCGATGTCGATCTCGGCCGACGGCTCGGTGAACGGGAAGTACGACGGGCGGAAACGCACGTCGAGATCGTCGGTCTCGAAGAAGCGGCGCAGGAAGTCGCTGAACACGACCTTCAGGTCCTTGAAGCTCACGTTCTCGCCGATCCACAGGCCTTCGCACTGATGGAACATCGGCGAGTGCGTCGCGTCGCTGTCGACGCGGTAGGTGCGCCCCGGCGCGATGACGCGGATCTCGGGGATCGGCCGTCCTTCGGCCAGCGCCTGCGCGTGACGCGCGGCGTGCGCGCGCGCGTAGCGCACCTGCATCGGGCTGGTGTGCGGGCGCAGGTTGAGCCAGCGCCCCTCGGCGTCCTTCAGGTCGACGTAGAACGTGTCCTGCATCGAGCGCGCGGGATGGTTCTCGGGGTTGTTGAGCGCCGTGAAGCTCATCCAGTCGGTCTCGATCTCGGGGCCGTCGGCGACGTCGAATCCCATCGACGCGAAGATCGCCTCGATGC
>CAZFET010000020.1:7792-20547 GCA_964517545.1 uncultured Burkholderiaceae bacterium | reverse complement strand
GGCTGCCGTGGTGCGTCGTCGTCTTGTGCTGCTCCAGCTGGTCGCGGCCGCTGGCGTCGCTGCAGCTGGCGCCTCCGGCCCCTCCCTCCGCACGCCCCCCGCCGCACGCCCGCCCGTCGTGTTCGTGCACGGCAATGGCGACAGCGCCGCGCTGTGGATCACGACGCTGTGGCGCTTCGAGTCCAACGGCTGGCCGCGCGAGCGGCTGCACGCCATCGACCTGCCCTTCCCGCTCGCGCGCGACGACGACACGGTGCCGCAGGCCGGACGCACGTCGGCGGCCGAGCACGCGGCGTTCCTCGCGGCGGAAGTCGACAAGGTGCTCTCACGCACGGGCGCGAAGCAGGTGGCGCTGGTCGGCAGCTCGCGCGGCGGCAGCGCGTTCCGCAAGTACATCGGAGGCGGCGGCGCGGCCAAGGTGTGGCACGCGGTGCTGGGCGGCACGCCGAACCACGGCGTGTGGCACAGCACGGCGATGCGGCCGAACAACGAGTTCAACGGCGCGGGCCCGGTGCTCGCGCGGCTGAACGCGCCCAAGGGTCCGAACGGCGACGAGGTGACGCCCGGGCCGAGGTGGATGACCCTGCGCTCCGACACCAACGACAAGTTCGCGCAGCCCGACGGCGTGTGGATCGGCCAGCGCGGCACGCCCACGAACGTGAGCTACGACAGCCCGGCGCTCAAGGGCGCGCTCGATGTCGTGCTGCCCGGACGCGACCACCGCGAGGTGAGCTACCACCCCGAGGCCTTCGCGAAGACCTGGGAGTTCATCACCGGCAGCGCGCCGCGCACGACCGCCGTCGTGCCCGAGGCGCGCGTGGTGCTCGACGGCAAGGTGAGCGGCCTCGGCCCGGCCGGCGTCAGCAACCTGCCGCTCGAAGGCGCGACGGTCGAGGTGTACGCCGTCGATCCGGCCACCGGCGCGCGACGCGGCCCGGCCGTGCACCGCAAGACGGTCGGCGCCGACGGGCGCTGGGGTCCGTTCGCGGCCGACGGCGCGCAGCCGTACGAGTTCGTGATCTCGGCGCCGGGCTACGCCAGCCTGCACGTCTACCGCTCGCCCTTCCCGCGCTCGAGCGACGTGGTGCACTTCCGCGCCGAACGCATGGCCGAGGCCGACAGGACCGCGGCGTCGGTCGTGACGTTCTCGCGCCCGCGCGGCTACTTCGGCGTGCCGCGCGACCGCATCGTGTTCGACGGCCAGAGCCCGCCGCCCGGCGTGCCGCCGGGGGTCGCCGGCGTGGCGCAGTCGAAGCTGCGGCTCGCCGGCGAGACCGGTCGCGCCGTGGCCGCGGAGTTCGAGTCGGGGCCGATCCGCGAGCGCATCGTCGGCCGCGCGTGGCCGGCCGCCGAGAACCGGCTGGTGCTGCTGGAGATGCACCACTGACGCGGCTCGGGCGACCTCGCGGGGCGCCGCGATAATCGGGCGCATGCAGGTCTTTCGCGGACTCCGACACCCCGGCATCGCGCCGGCCTGCGCGCTGACCATCGGCAACTTCGACGGCGTGCACCGCGGCCACCAGGCGATGCTCGCGCTGCTCATCAGCGAAGCGCGGCATCGCGGGCTCACCGCCACCGTGCTCACCTTCGAGCCGCATCCGCGCGACTTCTTCGCGGCCCTGGCCGGAGCGCCCGACAAGGCGCCGGCGCGCATCGCGACCCTGCGCGACAAGCTCTCGGAGCTCGAACGCTGCGGCGTCGACCAGTGCGTGGTGCTGCGCTTCGACCGGCGGCTCGCCTCGCTCGCGCCGCAGGCCTTCGTCGACGACGTGCTGGTGCGCGGGCTGCGCGCGAAGTACGTGCTGGTCGGCGACGACTTCCGCTTCGGCGCGAAGCGCGCCGGCGACTACGCCATGCTCGACGCGGCCGGCGACGCGGCTGGCTTCGACGTAGCGCGCATGAACAGCTACGAGGTGCACGGCCTGCGCGTGTCGAGCTCGGCGGTGCGCGAGGCGCTGGCGGCGGGCGACATGGACCGCGTGGCCGCGCTGCTCGGACGGCCGTACAGCATCAGCGGGCGCGTCACGCACGGCCGCAAGCTCGGACGCGACCTCGGCTTCCCGACCTTGAACCTGCGCTTCCCGCATCCGCGGCCGGCCGCGCACGGCATCTTCGTCGTCCAGGTGCACGGCCTGGCCGACGCACCGCTGCCCGGCGTGGCGAACCTGGGGCATCGGCCGGCGGTCGAGCGCGACGGCCGCGTGCTGCTCGAGACCTACTGTCTCGACTGGCCGGCGCCGCTCGGCCGCGAGGGGGGCTACGGTAAACTCGTGCGCGTGGAACTGCTGCACAAGCTGCGCGACGAGGCCCGCTACGACACCCTGGAGGCGCTGACCGCCGCCATCGGGCAGGACGTGCGCGACGCGCGCGCGTGGTTCGCGCACGCCGCCGAACGCCGCCAGACCACGCGCGACCGAATTCAGCGCTCGCCCGACTGACCCCGCGAGCCCGGCGCGCCGCGCCGGATCTGCCGACTGCCCGACGATTGCCCGACGCGGTGCGCCCGATGCGGCGCCGAGGCTGCCATGACCACCGACTACCGATCGACCCTGAACCTGCCCGACACGCCGTTCCCGATGCGCGGCGACCTGCCCAGGCGCGAGCCCGGCTGGGTGCAGCAGTGGCAGGCGCAGGGCCTGTACCAGCGGCTGCGCGAGGCGCGCCACGGCCGCCCGAAGTTCGTGCTGCACGACGGCCCGCCGTACGCCAACGGCCAGATCCACATGGGCCATGCGGTCAACAAGATCCTCAAGGACATGATCGTCAAGGCGCGCCAGCTCGCCGGCTTCGACGCGCTGTACGTGCCCGGCTGGGACTGCCACGGCCTGCCGATCGAGAACCAGATCGAGAAGACCTTCGGCCGCAACCTGCCGCGCGCCGAGGTGCAGGCCAGGAGCCGCGCCTACGCCACCGAGCAGATCGCGCAGCAGATGGCCGACTTCAAGCGCCTGGGCGTGCTCGGCGACTGGGAGCGGCCGTACCGCACGATGGACTTCGGCAACGAGGCCGGCGAGATCCGCGTGCTCAAGCGGCTGTTCGAGCGCGGCTTCGTCTACCGTGGCCTCAAGCCGGTGTACTGGTGCTTCGACTGCGGCAGCTCGCTGGCCGAGTTCGAGATCGAGTACGCGGACAAGGCCTCGCCGACGGTCGACGTGGCGTTCAAGGCCGCCGACCCGGCGCGGCTCGCCGCGGCCTTCGGCCTCGCGAAGCTGCCGAAGGACGCGTTCGCGGTGATCTGGACCACGACGCCGTGGACCCTGCCGGCCAACCAGGCGCTCAACCTCAACCCGCATCTCGACTACGCGCTGGTCGACACCGAACGCGGCGTGCTGCTGCTGGCCGAGGCGCTGGTGGCCCGGTGCCTCGAGCGCTACGGCCTGCAAGGCATCGTGCTGGCCACCGCCAAGGGCGAGCAGCTCGACAGGCTGCGCTTCCATCACCCGCTGGCCGACGTGCACGAGGGCTACCGCAGCACGAGCCCGGTGTACCTCGCCGACTACGCCACCGCCGAGGACGGCACCGGCCTCGTGCACTCGTCGCCGGCCTACGGCATCGAGGACTTCAACTCGTGCGTCGCGCACGGCATGAAGCACGACGACATCCTGAACCCGGTGCAGGGCCACGGCGCGTACGCGGCCGAGCTGCCGCTGTTCGGCGGCCTCGACATCTGGAAGGCCGACCCGAAGATCATCGACGCGCTGCGCGACGCCGGCCGGCTGATGGCCGCCGGACGCCTGCAGCACAGCTACCCGCACTGCTGGCGGCACAAGTCGCCGGTGATCTACCGCGCCGCTGCGCAGTGGTTCGTGCGCATGGACGAGGGCGACGGCGTGTTCACCGTCGACAAGGCGCCGAAGACGCTGCGGCAGATGGCGCTCGACGCGATCGACCGCACCGGCTTCTATCCGGAGAACGGGCGCGCGCGCCTGCGCGACATGATCGCCAACCGCCCCGACTGGTGCATCAGCCGCCAGCGCAACTGGGGCGTGCCGCTGCCGCTGTTCCTGCGCAAGTCCGACGGCGAGCCGCATCCGCGCACGCTCGAGTTCCTCGAGCGCGCGGCGCAGCTCGTCGAGCGCGGCGGCGTCGAGGCCTGGGCCACGCTCGATGCGCGCGAATGGCTCGGCGACGAGGCCGACGACTACGCGAAGAGCCACGACATCCTCGACGTGTGGTTCGACTCCGGCTCCACCTTCTTCCACGTGCTGCGCGGCTCGCATCCGGACGGCCGGCGAGACGACGACGGCCCCGAGGCCGACCTCTATCTCGAAGGCCACGACCAGCACCGCGGCTGGTTCCACTCGTCCTTGCTGGTGGCGTGCGCGCTGTACGGCCGCGCGCCGTACCGCGGCCTGCTGACGCACGGCTTCACCGTCGACAGCCAGGGCCGCAAGATGAGCAAGTCGCTCGGCAACGGCATCGAGCCGCAGCAGGTGAGCCAGAAGCTCGGCGCCGAGATCATCCGGCTGTGGGTGGCGGCGAGCGACTACTCGGGCGACATCGCCGGCGACGACAAGATCCTCGCGCGCGTGGTCGACGCCTATCGCCGCATCCGCAACACGCTGCGCTTCCTGCTCGCCAACACCAGCGACTTCGACCCGGCGCAGCACGCGGTCGAGCCCGCGCGCCTGCTCGAGATCGACCGCTGGATGCTCGCGCGCGCCGCGCAGTTCCAGGCCGAGGTGCTGAAGCACTACGAGGTCTACGAGTTCCACCCGGTGGTGGCCAAGCTGCAGGTGTTCTGCTCCGAGGACCTCGGCGCCTTCTACCTCGACGTGCTGAAGGACCGGCTCTACACCACCGCGCCCGGCTCGCTCGCGCGGCGCAGCGCGCAGACCGCGCTGTGGCAGCTCACGCACGCCATGCTGCGCTGGATGGCGCCGTTCCTCAGCTTCACGGCCGAGGAGGCGTGGGCCGTGTTCGCGCCGGGCCGCTCGCCGTCGATCTTCACCGAGACGTTCTGGTCGTTCGACGCGCCCGACGAGGCGCTGCTGGCGAAGTGGCAGCGCCTGCGCGAGATCCGCGACCTCGTGAACAAGGAAGTCGAGAACGTGCGCGGCACCGGCGCGATCGGCTCGTCGCTGCAGGCCGAGATCACGATCGACGCGCCGGCGGCCGACCGCGCGCTGCTCGCGTCGCTGGGCGACGACCTGAAGTTCGTGACCATCACGTCGAAGGCCGGGCTGCGCGCGGCCGACGCGCTGGCCGTCGCCGTCACCCCGTCGGCGGCCACCAAGTGCGAGCGCTGCTGGCACTGGCGCAACGACGTGGGCTCGGACCCCGCCCATCCGACGATCTGCGGCCGCTGCACCAGCAACCTCTTCGGCGCGGGCGAGTCGCGCACGGTGGCCTGAGCATGGCCGGCACCCTGCGCGGGCCGCAACGCGGCGCAGCGTCGAGCAGCCTGCTGCCGTGGCTGGCGATCGCCGCGCTGGTGATCGTGCTCGACCAGTTCACCAAGACGCTGATCCTCGGCTACTTCCAGCACGGCGACGTGCGCACGGTCACCTCGTTCTTCAACCTCGTGCGCGTGCACAACACGGGCGCGGCCTTCTCGTTCCTCGCCGGCGCGTCGGGCTGGCAGCGCTGGTTCTTCATCGGCCTCGGTTTCGCCGCGGCGGTGTTCATCGTGTGGATGCTGCGCCGGCACGGCGGCCAGCGCCTGTTCGCGTGGGCGCTGGCGCTGATCCTCGGCGGCGCGCTGGGCAACGTGATCGACCGGCTGCTGCACGGCTACGTGGTCGACTTCATCCAGCTGCACCACCGCGGCTGGTACTTCCCGTCGTTCAACGTCGCCGACAGCGCCATCACCATCGGCGCGGCCTGCCTCATCCTCGACGAGATCCGCCGCGTCCGCAGGACCTCGTGAGCTTTCCGTCGTGCGCTGCGGCGACGCCGTCCGTTCGGGGACAAGCTCAGCGCGAGCGCTGATCGAGGTGTCGACATCTCGGGCACGCCCGACAGCCGCGGCCCGCGCTGCGGGCTCGCCCTGCTGGACGCGGCGTGCGGCACGTCGCACGATGGCGTCATGAACGACGCCCCCTCCGACGCCGCCGACACGCCTGCGGACGAGCCGTCCGCCGCGGCCCCGGCGGCCGCATCGCCGCCGACGCTGTTCGACATCCCGCTGCGCCGGCTCTCGTTCGCCGACCCCCTGCGCTGGCTCGCGCTGGGCACGCGCGACTTCGCGCGCGCGCCGGGCATCGGCCTGTTCTACGGCGGCTGCTTCGTGGTGATGGGATGGGCGCTGCTCGCCGTGTACCGCCACGCGCCGGCCTACGTGCTCGCGCTGTCGGCCGGCTTCCTGCTGATGGGCCCCTTCCTCGCGATGGGTCTGTACCGCGTGAGCCAGCAGCTCGAGCGCGGCCAGAAGCCCGACTTTGGCGACTCGCTGCTGGCCTGGGAGACGCGCACCGGCACGCTCGCCATCTTCGGCTTCGTGCTGCTGGTGCTGGAGATGCTGTGGGGGCGCGCGGCGCTGGTGGTGTTCGCGGTCAGCTTCGACGGCATGCCCGACTTCAAGGGATCGCTGCTCGCGCTGCTGGACCCGGACAACCTCGGCTTCATCGTCGCCTATCTCGCGGTCGGCGGCGTGTTCGCCGGGCTGATCTTCGCGGTGAGCGTGGTGTCCATCCCGATGATCCTCGACCGCCAGACCGACGCCATCACCGCCGGGCTCACCAGCATGCGGCTGGTGCTGTCGCAGCCGCTGGTGATGATCTGGTGGGGCTTCGTGATCACCGTGCTGGTGGTGCTGGCCCTGCTGCCGTGGTTCGTCGGCCTGTTCGCGGTGGGGCCGGTGCTCGGCCACGCCACGTGGCACGCGTATCGCGCGGCGGTGGGCGAGATGCCGCCCGCTGACGAGGGCTGACGCGACGCGTGCGCGCTCAGCGCGCCTGCCGCCGCCGCGCCAGCGCGTCGATCGCGAGCACGTAGCCGTCGATGCCGAAGCCGACCACCACGCCCACGGCCACCGGCGACACGAAGGAGTGATGGCGGAACGCCTCGCGCGCGTGCACGTTGGAGACGTGCACCTCGACCACCGGCACCTCGGCACCCTTGATCGCGTCGTGCAGCGCCACCGAGGTGTGCGTGTACGCGCCCGGGTTGAAGACGACGCCGGCATGCGTGCCGGCCTTCACCGCGCGGCCGGCCTCGTGCAGCGCATCGATCAGCACGCCCTCGTGGTTGCTCTGCCGGAAGTCGAGCGCGAAGCCGTGGCGCTGCGCGGCCTCGCGGCACAGCGCCTCGACGTCGGCCAGCGTGGCCGAGCCGTAGACGGCAGGTTCGCGCAGCCCCAGCAGGTTGAGGTTCGGGCCGTTCAGGACCAGCAGAGTCGTCATCGTCGTGCCTCGGGTCGTGCCTCGGGTCGTGCCCTTCTTCAGACGTGCGCGGCGCCGCGCGCCCGGGAGTCTCGCACAGGCCTCAGGGCGTCAGCACCGTCGAGCCGGTGGTGCGCCGCGCCTCGAGTTCGCGATGTGCCTGCGCCACCTCGGCCAGCGGATAGCGCCGCTCGATGCGGATCTTCACCCGGCCCGAGGTCACCATCGAGAACAGGTCGTCGGCCATCGCCTGGGTCGACTCGCGCGTGGCGACGTGCGTGAAGATGGTCGGCCGGGTGACGTAGAGCGAACCCTTCTGCGACAGCGTGAGCACGTCCAGCGGCGGCACCGGTCCCGACGCCGCGCCGAAGCTGGCGAGCAGGCCGAACGGGCGCAGGCAGTCGAGCGAGCGGCCGAAGGTCTGCGCGCCCACCGAGTCGTACACCACCTTGACGCCGCGGCCGCCGGTGATCTCCTTGACGCGCGCGACGAAGTCCTCGGTCGTGTAGTTGATGGCGTGCGCCGCGCCGTGCTCCAGCGCGAGGCGGCACTTCTCGTCGCTGCCGGCCGTGCCGATGAGCTGCAGGCCCATCGCGCGCGCCCACTGGCAGGCGATCAGGCCCACGCCGCCGGCCGCCGCGTGGAACAGCACGTGGTCGCCGGGCTGCAGGCCGCCTTGCGGCTGCGTCTTGCGCAGCAGGTACTGCACGGTCAGGCCCTTGAGCATCATCGCCGCGGCGGTGTCGAAGTCGATCGCGTCGGGCAGCTTCACCACGCTGGTGGCCGGCATCACGCGCGCCTCGCTGTAGGCGCCCGGCGGCTGGCTCGCATAGGCGGCGCGGTCGCCGGGCTTCAGGTGCGCGACACCCTCGCCCACCGCCTCGATCACGCCCGCGCCCTCCATGCCCAGCACCAGCGGCATGGCGCCCTTGTACTGGCCGGTGCGCTGGTAGATGTCGATGAAGTTGAGCCCGCACGCGCGATGCCGGATGCGCACCTGCCCCGGACCGGGGTCGCCCACCGGCACGTCCACCACGCGCAGCACCTCGGGGCCGCCGAACTCGCTGATCTGCACCGCACGCACCATGTCCCGCTCCTCGTCGACTTGCCGTCGTGTCGTGTCGTGTCGTGTCGTCGTCCTCGTCCCGCCGCGGCCGCGCGGTCGGCACGTCGCTGCACGACGACGACTCGCGACACGGCACCGAAGCGTAGCCGACCTATCATGCCCGCGTGCGGCGCGGTGCACGACGTGCGACGGAAGGAGGCTTCGATGCGCGAGTTCGACCTGTTCGTGATCGGCGGCGGCTCGGGCGGCGTGCGCGCCGCGCGCATCGCGGCGGGCCACGGCGCGCGTGTCGCACTGGCCGAGCATCACCGCCTCGGTGGCACCTGCGTGATCCGCGGCTGCGTGCCGAAGAAGCTGATGGTGCTGGCCTCGCGCTTCGCGCAGGAATTCGACGAGGCCGCGGGCTACGGCTGGACGGTCGACGGCACGCGCTTCGACTGGGCCGCGCTGAAGGCCGCGCGCGACGCCGAGGTCGCGCGGCTCGAGGGCGTGTACCGCGGCGCGCTCGAGTCGGCCGGCGTGACCGTGCTCGACGACCACGCGTCGTTCGTCGACCCGCACACGCTCGCGCTCGCGCGCAGCGGCGAGCGGCTGCGCGCGGCGCACGTGCTGGTGGCCACCGGCGCGTGGCCGTCGATGGGCGCCGACATCCCCGGCCTCGAACTCGCCGCGTCGTCGAACGAGTTCTTCGAGTGGGAACGCCAGCCGGCGCGCGTGCTGATCCAGGGCGGCGGCTACATCGCGGTGGAGTTCGCGTGCCTGCTGCGCCGCCTTGGCTCGGAGGTGACGCTGGTCTACCGCGGCGAGCGCATCCTGCGCGGCTTCGACCACGACCTGCGCACGCGTCTGCACGACGCGATGGCGGCCGACGGCATTCGCATCGCCACCGGCACGACGGTCGAGTCGATCGAGCGGCGCGGCGACGCGAAGCTCGTCGCGCTGTCCGACGGCCGCCGCATCGAGGCCGACGAGGTGTTGTTCGCCACCGGCCGCGTGCCGAACACGCGCAGCCTCGGCCTCGACGCCGCCGGCGTGGCCCGCGACGCGCACGGCGCCGTCGTGGTCGACGTCTACTCGCGCAGCAACGTGCCGCACATCCACGCGGTGGGCGACGTCACGAACCGGGTGAACCTCACGCCGGTGGCGATCCGCGAGGGCCACGCCTTCGCCGACACGGTGTTCGGCCACCGCCCGAGCGCCGTGAACCACGCGCTGGTGCCGAGCGCGGTGTTCGCCACGCCCGAGCTCGGCAGCGTGGGCCTGAGCGAGGAGGCGGCGCTCGCCACGCACCCGCGGCTCGACGTCTACCGCGCCGAGTTCCGCCCGCTCAAGGCCACCTTGTCGCACGACCGCCATCGCACGTTCATGAAGCTGGTGGTCGACCGCGACAGCGATCGCGTGCTCGGCTGTCACATGCTCGGCCCCGAGGCCGGCGAGACGATCCAGCTGCTGGCCATCCCGCTGGGCATGAAGGCGCGCAAGGCCGACTTCGACGCCGCGCTCGCCGTGCACCCGACCGCCGCCGAGGAGTGGGTGACCCTGCGAACGCCGTCGGCGCGCCATGGCTGACCGACGCCGATGAAGCGCTTGCGCCAGGCCCCCAACATCGCCATCGCCACGTTGTGGGCCGACCAGCTGCGCGCGGCCGGTCTCGACGCGAGCGTGCAGCGCGCCTACGCCAGCGGCATCGCCGGCGAGATCCCGCCCGACCAGAGCCTGCCCGAGGTGTGGGTGCACGACGACGCGCGGCTCGACGACGCGCACGCGCTGCTCGACGAGCTCGCGCACCTGCCGTGGCGGCACTGGGTGTGCACGCGCTGCGGCGAGACCGTGGACGGGCCCTTCGAGCAGTGCTGGAACTGCGGCGCGCTCAGGCCCGGCGGCGACGCGCGATGACGCGCGCGACGACGAACGCATAGACCGCCGCGTTCACGACGATCACGCCGACACCCAGCCACCACTGCACGTCGCGCGTGAGTCCGTCGGGGTAGATCGCGGCGGTCAGGTAGTGCTCGATGAAGCCGCCGCGATAGCCCTGCTCGCCGGCGGCCGCGCGCAGGCGGTTCTCCAGCGGGGTGAGCGGGCACAGGCCGCCCGACCACTCGATCCACACGCCCCAGGCCGCGGCGGGCAGGTGCAGCCAGACCAGCCACGAGCGCCACAGTGCGGCCAGTCCGCCGGCGACCACCCACGCGATGAACAGGCCGTGCAGCACGAGCACCGCATCGGCGGCCCAGGACGCGAGCACGCCCGGCTCCCGCGCGCCCGTCGCCTCAGAACGTGCCGGGGTAGGCGCCGCCGTCGAGCAGCAGGTTCTGCCCGGTGATGAAGCCGGCGTGCACGCTGCAGAGGAACGCGCAGGCCGCGCCGAACTCCTCGGGCGTGCCGAAGCGACGCGCCGGGTTGGCCTTGCGGCGCTGTTCCATCACCGCCTCGAGCGACTGCCCGCTCGCCTTGGCCGCGCCGGCCATCGTGGCGCGCAGCCGGTCGGTGTCGAACGGGCCGGGCAGCAGGTTGTTGATCGTCACGTTCTTCGCCACCGTCTTGCGCGCCAGCCCGGCGACGAAGCCGGTGAGCCCCGCACGCGCGCCGTTGGACAGCCCCAGGGTGTCGATCGGCGCCTTCACCGCGCTCGACGTGATGTTGACGATGCGCCCGAAGCCGCGCTGCATCATCGGGTCGACCGTGGCCTTGATGAGCTCGATCGGCGCGAGCATGTTGGCGTCGATCGCGGCGATCCATGCGGCACGGTCCCAGTCGCGGAAGTCGCCGGGCGGCGGCCCGCCGGCGTTGTTGACGAGGATGTCGACCTGCGGGCAGGCGGCCAGCGCCGCGGCGCGGCCTTCCGGCGTGGTGATGTCGCCCGGCACCGCGCGCACCTCGACCTTGGCGTTGAGCGCGCGCATCTCCAGCGCCGCCAGGGCCAGCGCCTCCTCGCCGCGCGCGGTGATCACCACGTTCACGCCCTCGCGCACCAGCGCCATCGCGCAGCCCTTGCCGAGTCCGCGGCTGGCCGCGCACACCAGCGCCCATTTGCCTGCGATGCCCAGGTCCATCGTCCGTCACCTCCACTTGGCGAGCAGCCACACGCCGACGATCACCAGCGCCGTGCCCAGGGCGACCCAGGGCGTGAACGGCTCGCCGAGGATCAGCACGCCCATGGCGATGGTCGCCATCGGGCCGATCATGCCGGTCTGCGCCGCCAGTGTCGCACCGACGCGCTCGATCGCCATCATCACCATCAGCACGGGCGCGAAGGTGCACACGGTGGCGTTGAGCACCGACAGCCACACCACCTCGGGCGCGACCGCGAGCGCCGCGTCGAGCGGGCGCAGCAGCAGGAACTGCACGATGCACAGCACGCAGGCCACCGTGGTGGCCAGCCCGGTCAGGCGCAGCGAGCCGATGCGCCGCACCACCTCGCCGCTGGCCACGAGGTACACCGCATAGCTCAGCGCGCTGGCGAACACGAGCGCCGCACCGAGCGGCACGTCGGCACCTTCGAGGCGCAGCTCCTGGCCGAACACGGCGAGCACGCCGACGTAGCTGATCGCCAGCGCGGCACCCTGCTTCCACGTGACGCGCCGGCCCAGCCACAGCACGCCGATCGCCAGCACCAGCGTCGGGTTGAGGTAGAGGATCAGCCGCTCCAGGCTCGCGCTCACGTACTGCAGCCCGGCGAAGTCGAGGAAGCTCGCGAGGTAGTAGCCGCTGAAGCCGAGCCCCAGCACCGCCCAGCGGTCGCGCGGCGCGAGCGGCTCGCGGCCACGGCCGGCCCACCACGACAGCGCCACGAACAGCGGCAGCGCGAACAGCATGCGCAGCATGATGAGCGTGACCGCGTCGACGCCGTACCGGTAGGCGAGCTTGACGATGATCGCCTTGCCCGAGAACGCCACGGCGCCCGCGCCGGCCAGCAGCAGGCCGGGCCACAGGCGCTGCGGCTCGGCGGCCGCCGCGCTCACCATGCGGCGACCAGGCCGTCGCGGCGCGCGTCGCTCGCGGCGACGTAGCCCTCGCCCGCCGGGTCGCCGAGGCGCCAGATGAACTGGCCCGCGCCGAAGTCCTGGTAGCTGTCGTTGATGATCTCGATGCGGTGGCCGCGGTCGGCCAGGCCCATCACGGCGGCCGGGTCCATGGCCGCCTCGACGTTGATCTCGAGGCCCCGGTTGAAGCGCCAGCGCGGCGCGTCGCAGGCGGCCTGCGGATTGCGGCGGTGGTCGAGCATCCGCACCAGCACCTGCACGTGGCCCTGCGGCTGCATGTTGGCGCCCATCACGCCGAAGCTCATCAGCGGCAGCCCGTCCTTCCTCCGGACCGCCGGGGCGATGTTGCGGAAGGGCCGCTTGCCCGGCGCCCCCATGCTC
>CAZFET010000020.1:0-7782 GCA_964517545.1 uncultured Burkholderiaceae bacterium | reverse complement strand
GGTTTGCCCTCGCGGGTGACGAAGCCGGGGATGATGGTGTGGAACGGCCGCTTGCCCGGCGCCACCACGTTGGCGCTGGACTCGTCGAGCGTGAAGCCGTGGCCGCGGTTCTGCAGGCTGATGCCGTACTCGGGCACCACCACGCCCGAGCCGAAGCCCATGTAGTTGCTCTGGATGAAGCTGACCATCATGCCGCGCTCGTCGGCGGCGCTGAGGTAGATGGTGCCGCCCCTGGCCGGGTGGCCGGCGTGGAAGTCCTGCGCGCGCTGCGGGTCGATCAGCTTCGCGCGCGACGCGAGATACATCGGGTCGAGCAGTTCCTCGGTGCTCACGTGCATGCACGCGCGCTCGGCGACGTAGCGGTAGGCGTCGGCGAAGCCGAGCTTCATCGCCTCGATCAGCAGGTGCATCGACTCGGCCGAGTCGGGCGGCATCGAGCCCATGTCGAAGTGCCGCAGGATGCCCAGCGCGATCTGCGCGGCGATGCCCTGCCCGTTGGGCGGGATCTCGTGCAGGGTGTAGCCGCGGTAGTCCTGCGCCAGCGGCGTCACCCACTCGGGCTGGTAGGCGGCGAGGTCCTCGACCGTCATCGCGCCGCCTTCGGCCTGCGCGTGCCGCGCCATCGCGTGCGCGAGCTCGCCCTCGTAGAAGGCGCGGCCTTCGGTGGCCGCGATCGCGCGCAGCGAGCGCGCGGCCGCGGCAAAGCGGAACAGCCCGCCGACCTCCGGCGCGCGCCCCCTGGGCAGGAAGGCTGCGGCGAAGCCGGGCTGCGACACGAGGTCGGCGACCTTGGCCGCGGCGGCCCACTTCTGCTGCACCACCACCGGCACCGCGTAGCCGCGCTCGGCCACCTCGATGGCCGGCGCGAGCAGGTCGGCGAACGGCAGCCGGCCGAAGCGTTCCGACAGCGCGGCCCACGCGCCCACGGCGCCGGGCACGGTGACCGAGTCCCAGCCGCGGCGCGGCGGCGTGCTCGCGTGCACGCCGTGGCGGCGCAGGAAGTACGCCGGCGTCCAGGCCTCGGGCGCCGGCCCCGATCCGTTCAGGCCGTGCAGGCGCTCGCCGTCCCACAGGATGCAGAAGGCGTCCGAGCCGAGGCCGTTGCTGCACGGCTCGACGACGGTCATGACCGCGGCCGCCGCGATGGCGGCATCGACGGCGTTGCCGCCGGCGGCCAGCATGCGCAGCCCCGCCTGCGCGCCCAGCGGGTGCGAGGTGGCGACCAGGTTGCGGCCGAACACCGGCAGCCGCACCGTCGGATGGGAAGGCGTGTAGTCGAACTTCATCGCGGACCTCGCAGGCGCTAAGGGCCGGCAGCGCCGCCGCGGCGGCGGCCCCTTCACCGGCGTGATGGTGCGCCCGTCGGCCGCGCCGTGCCGGCGCTCAGTCTTCTTCCTGGAACGCCTCTTGGCGCTTCTTGCGGATGGCATCAGCACCACCACGACCATCAGCGCCGCCGCGATCAGCAGGCCGGCCGACAGCGGCCGCGTGAGGAAGGTGCTCCAGTCGCCGCGCGACAGCAGCAGCGCGCGGCGCAGGTTTTCCTCCATCATCGGCCCGAGGATGAAGCCCAGCAGCAGCGGCGCCGGCTCGCAGTGCAGCTTGTAGAACACGTAGCCGACGATGCCGAACAGCGCGGCGATGAACACGTCGAAGTTGTTGTTGTTCAGGGTGTACAGGCCGATGCAGCAGAACGCCAGGATGGCCGGGTACAGGAAGCGGTACGGCACCGTCAGCAGCTTGATCCAGATGCCGATCAGCGGCAGGTTCAGGATGATCAGCATGAAGTTGCCGATCCACATGCTGGCGATCAGGCCCCAGAACAGCTGCGGGTTGCTGGTCATCACCTGCGGGCCGGGCTGGATGCCCTTGATCGTCATCGCGCCGACCATCAGCGCCATCACCGCGTTGGGCGGGATGCCGAGCGTCAGCATCGGGATGAACGAGGTCTGCGCGCCGGCGTTGTTGGCCGACTCGGGGCCTGCCACGCCGCGGATGTCGCCCTTGCCGAAGCGGCCCTTGTCGCCGGCGATCTTCTTCTCCATCGTGTACGACGCGAACGACGCGAGCAGCGCGCCGCCGCCTGGCAGCACGCCCAGCAGCGAGCCGAGGCCCGTACCGCGCAGCACGGCCGGCCAGGCGTCCTGGAAGTCCTGTCGCGTCGGCCACAGGCCCTTCACGTCCTTCGTGAACACCTCGCGGTGCTCGGCCGGCCGGCCGAGGTTGGCGATGATCTCGCCGAAGCCGAACACGCCCATCGCGATGGCGACGAAGCCGATGCCGTCGGTCAGCTCGGGGATGTCGAAGCTGTAGCGCGGCGTGCCGGAGATCACGTCGGTGTTGATCTGCCCGATCAGCAGCCCGAGGATGATCATCGCGATGGCCTTCAGCAGCGAGCCCGAGGCCAGCACCACGGCGCCGATCAGGCCCAGCACCATGAGCGAGAAGTACTCGGCCGGGCCGAACTTGAAGGCGAGCTCGGTGAGCGGAGGCGCGAACGCGGCGACGATCAGGGTCGCCACCGAGCCGGCGAAGAACGAGCCCAGGCCGGCCGCGGCGAGCGCCGCGCCCGCGCGGCCCTGGCGCGCCATCTGGTAGCCGTCGATCGCGGTGACCACCGAGCTCGACTCGCCCGGCACGTTGATCAGGATCGCCGTGGTCGAGCCGCCGTACTGCGCGCCGTAGTAGATGCCGGCCAGCATGATGAGCGCCGGCGTCGCGTCGAGCGCGTAGATCGACGGCAGCAGCATCGCGATGGTGGCCACCGGCCCGAGGCCCGGCAGCACGCCGATCAAGGTGCCGAGCAGCGCGCCGAAGAAGGCGTACGCGAGGTTCTGCAGCGACAGCGCGACGCCGAAGCCGAGCGCGAGATTGTTGAGCAGGTCCATGCCGCGCCCTTCGTCAGTTGCCCGCGCCGAAGATCGTCGGCCACATCGGGATCGTCAGGCCGAGGCCGTAGACGAAGATGAACCAGCTGCCGACGGTGAGGATGGCGGAGTTGACCAGCGCCTCGCCCCAGTGGAACTCGTCGCCGGCCATGCTGGAGATGAATATCAGCAGCGGCAACGTGATCACGAGCCCGAGCCGCGGCAGCAGCAGGCCGAACAAGACCACCGCGCCGAGGATGACGAACAGCGGCTTCCACGCGAACGAGCCGACCGGCTCGCCGCCCTCGGTCTCGATCGTCAGCGCCTTGAACAGCACCAGCGCACCGAGGATCGCGAGGATGATGCCCAGGCCGAACGGGAAGTAGCCCGGTCCGGGGCGCGCCGACTGGCCGAAGCTGTACGCCGTGGCGCCCCACGCGAACGCGACACCCACGACGATGAACATCAGGCCCGACCAGAAGTCGCGCTGGCTCTTGATCTTCACGGCAGTCTCCTCCTGCGTTGAGTCGCGGCCATTCTAGGCAGCGGGTTTCCCCGGCCCCCTGTGGTTTCCACGTAACTCGGCAGGCGCCGGATCAGGTGTCGAACGACGGTGTCGAGCGCAGCACTTCGTCGAGCGTGGTCTGGCCCTCGACCACCTTGTGCACGCCGGCCACGCGCAGCGGCACGAGGCCGTCCTTCACCGCGATGCGGCGCAGCGCCGCGAGGTCGGGCTCGGCCTGCAGCGCCGCCTTCAGCGGCTCGCTCATCGTGAGCAGTTCGTACAGGCCGGCACGGCCGCGATAGCCGGTCATGCGGCAGTCGAGGCAGCCGACGGCCTTGAAGGGCCGCGCCGGCGCGGGCAGCGGCCACGGATGCGCGACCTGCGCCAGCGGCGCGAGGTCGGCCTGCTCGTCGGGCTGCTTGCACGCCGGGCACAAGGTGCGCACGAGGCGCTGCGCCAGCACGCCGATCACGGTGGCGTTGATGAGATACGGCGGCACGCCGAGGTCGGTGAGTCGCGTGACGGCCGACACCGAGTCGTTGGTGTGCAAGGTACTGAACACGAGGTGGCCGGTGAGCGCCGCCTGGATCGCCATCTCGGCCGTCTCGAGGTCGCGGATCTCGCCGACCATGATGATGTCCGGGTCCTGGCGCATCAGCGCGCGCAGCCCCTCGGCGAAGCCCAGCTCGACCGCGGGCTGCACCTGCGTCTGGTTGAACGCCGGCTCGATCATCTCGATCGGGTCCTCGATCGTGCAGACGTTGACCTCGTCGGTGGCCAGCCGCTTGAGCGTGGCGTACAAGGTGGTGGTCTTGCCGCTGCCGGTGGGGCCGGTGACCAGGACGATGCCGTGCGCCTGCGCGGTGAGCGCCTTCCAGCGCTCGGCGTCGCGCGGCCCGAAGCCGAGCGCGTCGACGTCCTTCACCGCGGTGTCGGGATCGAAGATGCGCATCACCAGCTTCTCGCCGAACGCGGTGGGCAAGGTGGCCAGCCGCATCTCGACTTCCTGCCCCGAGGGGTTGCGCGTCTTGATGCGGCCGTCGAGCGGGCGGCGGCGCTCGACCACGTCCATGCGGCCGAGCAGCTTGATGCGCGAGGTCATCGCGTTCATCACCGACAGCGGCACCTGGTAGACCGTGTGCAGCACCCCGTCGATGCGGAAGCGGATGGCGCCGATGTCGCGCCGCGGCTCGAGGTGGATGTCGCTCGCGCGCTGGTCGAACGCGTACTGCCAGAGCCAGTCGACCACCTGCACCACGCCCTGGTCGTTGGCGTCGAGCTGGCCCTTGGTCTTGCCCAGCTCGACCAGCTGCTCGAAGCTCGCGATGGCGCTGGTCTCGCCGCGCTTGACCGCCGCGCGCACCGACTTCGCCAGGGTGTAGATCTCGGTGGTCGCCGTATCATTAAAAAAAAAACTGGCCACCACCAGCCGCACCGGCCGCCGCGTGTGCGCCTCGATCTCGGCCACCCACGCGGTGTCGAAGGGCTCGCAGGTGGCGATGGTGATCTCGCCCGTGCCCACCAGCACCGGCAGCACGGCGTGCCGCTCGGCATAGCTGATCGACATGACGTCGGCCACGCGGCCCACGTCGACCTTCAGCGGGTCGATGCGCAGGTAGGGCAGACCGGAACGGCCGGCCAGCCACTCGGTGAGCAGCTCAGTGTCGAGCACGCGCTTGTCGGCGCGCCGCTCGAGCCCGGCGCCGCCCAGCCGCACCAGCGGATGCTGGCTGCTGGCACCGGCGGCGAAGCGCTGCTCGGTGCGGCGGCGGTCGTCGGTGGTGATGACCCCGTCGGCCTCGAGCCACAGCAGCAGGTGGCGCCAGTCGAGCCGTCCGCGCGGCGCCGCGGCCGCGCGCGGCGCCGTGGCGGGCGCGGCCGCAGCGGACGAGGAAGGCTTGGGGCTCATCGGTCGGGCCTCGCGTAGGGGCGCACCAGGCGCAGCCACTTGCGGGCCGGCAGCCGGTAGCGGGACTCGATGGTATCCGCGCGACGCAGCAGCTCGTCGCGCTCGGGCACGGCCACGCCCCGGCCGGCGATCACGATGCTGTTGCCTTCGCGCGTGGGCGCGAGATGCCACACCTGGTCGGGCCCGAACGCGGCGGCGATGCGCTCGAGGCTCGCGTCGAAGCTCGCATGGCGGCCGAACAGGTTGACGCTCATCACGCCGCCGTCGGCCAGCACGCCGCGGCACGCGCGGTAGAACACCTCGTCGTCGAGCACCGGCGAGGCCGCCTCGTGGTCGTACAGGTCGACGTTGAGCACGTGCGCGCACTGCAGCTGCGCCGGGTCGGCCACCCAGCGCGCGGCATCGGCCTGCACCACCGTGAGCCGCGCGTCGTCGGGCGGCAGGTGGAACCACAGCCGCGCCACGCCGATGACCGCCGGGTTGATCTCGACCGCGGTGGTCTTCATGCGCAGCACGCGGTGGCAGAAGCGCGTGAGCGCGGCCGCGCCGAGGCCGAGCTGCACCGCGCGGCCGTGCGTCATCTCGCGCACCGGCCGCCACAGCATCCACGCGAGCATGCGCTGCACGTACTCGAGCTCCACCTTCTGCGGCTCGCGGATGCGCATGGCGCCCTGGACCCACTCGGTGCCCAGGTGCAGGTAGCGGATGCCCGCGGCCTCGGACACGGTGGCGGCGGGCAGCGACAGCTCGTCGTTCATGCGGCGCTCACAGCAGTCCGTGCGCGGCGAACACCGCGCGCCACGCGTCGAGCTTGCGCTCGAAGCTCCACGAGGCGTTGGCCGGGCTCGTCGACGGCAGCCGGTGCACCGCGAGGCCGAGCGCGCGCGTCACGCGCATCGCGCGCGCCGACTCGCCGCCGTTGTGCGCGACCGCCTCGCGCCCCGGCGCGCGACGCACGAGGCTCGCGAGGTCGTTCGGCAGCGCGTCCTCGATCGCGCTGTCGAGGCTGCCCTCGCGGCGGCAGCTCGCGTAGACGTCCCAGATGCCGAGGCCGCGCGCGCGCACCTCCTGCAGGCGCCTGCGGTACGGCAGCGCGCGCAGGTCCACGTGCCACAGCGCCGACAGCAGCGGCCAGAACTGGTTGCGCGGATGCGCGTAGTACTGCCCGGCGGCGAGCGACGCCTCGCCCGGAAAGCTGCCGAGCACCACGAGCCGCGTCTCGCGGCCGACCACCGGCGGCAGGCCGTGCAGCAGCGTGCTCTCAGCGACCATGGCCGTCACCCCAGCGCCCCCAGCCGCGGCAGCACGCGCCGCACGTTGGCCGACGTGAGCGCGGCCGTGCGTTCGAGGCTCCAGCCGCGCAGCCCGGCCAGGGTGGCGGCGATGCGCGGCAGCTCGGCCGGCTCGTTGCGCGCGCGTTCGCCGGCCGCGCGCTGCGCCGCCGTGCGGTACAGCCACTGCGGCGGGATGTCGGGCGCGTCGGTCTCGAGCGCGATCGCGTGCTCCGGCAGCGACGCGGCGAGCCGGCGGATGTTGAGCGCGCGCTCGAAGGTCATCGCCCCGCCGAAGCCGAGCGCGAAGCCGAGGTCGACGAAGGCCAGCGCCTGCGCCTGGCTGCCGTTGAAGGCGTGCGCGATGCCGCCGGGCACCCCGGTGCGGCGCAGCCCGGCGAGCAGCGCGTCGGCCGAGCGGCGCACGTGCAGGATCACCGGCAGCGCGAACTCGCGCGCCAGCGCGAGCTGCGCCGCGTAGAAGCGCTGCTGGCGCGCCGCGTCGAGGCCGGACACGAAGAAGTCGAGCCCGATCTCGCCCACCGCCACCAGGCGCGGGTCGTCGCGATGCGCGGCCAGCGCGTCGCGCAGCCGCTGCAGCGCGTCGTCGGCCGCACGGTCGACATACATCGGATGGAGGCCCAGCGCGTACACGCCGTCGTGCGCGTGCGCGAGCGATCGC
Source organism: uncultured Burkholderiaceae bacterium (assembly GCA_964517545.1). Classification (GTDB taxonomy): domain Bacteria; phylum Pseudomonadota; class Gammaproteobacteria; order Burkholderiales; family Burkholderiaceae_C; genus CAZFET01. The sequence continues at coordinate 548 of CAZFET010000020.1, read as the reverse complement.
ACCGAGTCGAAGTTCGCCGGCTCGACCGCCGGCAGCACGAGCCGCGTCACGCCGGCCGCGCGCGCGCGGGCCGCCACCGCGTCGCGGTCGGCGTCGAACTCGGGCGCGTCGAGGTGGCAATGGCTGTCGATCCACACGCGCCGATGATGCCTCGGCCGGCGAGCTTCTTGCCTACGCAGGCGGCCACGCGGCGGATGCAGGCACAAACACCCGTGGCACGACGCCGCGGCAGGACTACGATGCCCTTCGTCCACACCCTGGGGAGCCTCCCATGAAGACCCGTCCGACGCCGTACATCGCCGCCGTCGTCGCCGCCGCCGTCGTCGTCCTCGCGGGCTGCGCCAGCGCGCCGATGGCGCCCAAGCCGCTCAACGACGGCGAGCTCGCCGTGCCCGCCGACTACCGCAGCTGGCCCAAGTTCCTGAGCGCCGTGCAGCGCCCCGACGTGAAGCAGGTGCGCGAGATCTTCACGAACGCCGTCGGACGCGCGGCGACGCCGGCTGCCGGGTTCCAGAACGGCACGGTCTTCGTGATGGAGAACTACGCCG
>CAZFET010000019.1:2845-20656 GCA_964517545.1 uncultured Burkholderiaceae bacterium | reverse complement strand
ACATCAAGGAACGGCTCGACTTCTCGTGCGCGCTGTTCGACGCGACGGGCCAGCTCATCGCCAACGCGCCGCACATGCCGGTGCATCTGGGCTCGATGAGCGAGTCGATCAAGACGGTGATCGAGCGCAACCCCGACATGCGCCCCGGCGACGTGTACGTGCTGAACGACCCGTACCACGGCGGCACCCACCTGCCCGACGTGACGGTGGTGACGCCGGTGTACCTCGATGGCGTGGAGGACGAGCAGGCCGTTCGGGAGGCTCGCGATGAGCGGAGCCCTCGACGGGCTCGGGGTGAGCGGGGAGGGGCGGCCGAGGGTGAACCGATGCCTGGACGGGGTCCGCATCAGCACGACATCCCCGTTCGGGCCGAGCCTGTCGAAGCCCCGGCACGTGGTGAGCCCGTCGAAGCCCTCGCCGACCCAAGCGCCGCGCCGGGCGCGCCGCGAGCCGCCTGTCCGGTGTTCTACGTCGCCTCGCGCGGACACCACGCCGACATCGGCGGCTCCACCCCCGGCTCGATGCCGCCGTTCTCGAAGACCATCGACGAGGAAGGCGTGCTGTTCGACAACTTCCTGCTGGTGCGCGACGGCGCGCTGCGCGAGCGCGAACTGCGTGCGCAGCTCGCGAGCGGCCGCTTCCCTGCGCGCAATCCCGACCAGACCATCGCCGACCTGCGCGCGCAGATCGCCGCCAACGAAAAGGGCCGCGAGGAGCTGCTCGCGATGGTGGCGCAGTTCGGGCGCGAGACGGTCGCCGCCTACATGCGCCACGTGCAGGACAACGCCGAGGAGTCGGTGCGACGCGTCATCACGGCGCTGAAGGACGGACGCTTCGAGCTGCCGCTGGACAACGGCGCCGTGATCGACGTGAAGGTGACCGTGCACGCCGCGTCGCGCAGCGCGACCATCGACTTCAGCGGCACCAGCGGGCAGTTGCCCAACAACTTCCTCACCCTGGTGGACGACGACATCCCGCGCAACGCCGGCTGCCTGGGGCCGCTGCAGGTCATCGTGCCCGAGGGCTGCATGCTCAACCCGCGCGCGCCGGCCGCGGTGGTGGCGGGCAACGTCGAGACCTCGATGTGCGTGACCAACGCGCTGTTCGGCGCGCTCGGCGTCATGGCGGCGAGCCAGTGCACGATGAACAATTTCACCTTCGGCGACGAGCGCCACCAGTACTACGAGACGATCTCGGGCGGCTCCGGCGCAGGCCCGGGCTTCGACGGCACGTCGGTCGTGCAGACGCACATGACCAACTCGCGCCTCACCGATCCCGAGGTGCTCGAGTTCCGCTTCCCGGTGCGGCTCGACGGCTATTCGATCCGGCGCGGTTCGGGCGGCGCCGGCCGCTGGCGCGGCGGCGACGGCGGCGTGCGCCGGGTGCGCTTCCTCGAGCCGATGACGGCCTCGATCCTCAGCAACGGCCGCGAGGTGCCGGCCTTCGGCATGGCCGGCGGGCAGCCCGGCGCCTTGGGCGTCAACCGCGTCGAGCGCGCCGACGGGCGCATCGAGCCGCTCGGCCACATCGGCGAGGTGCAGATGCAGCCCGGCGACGTGTTCGTGATCGAGACGCCGGGCGGGGGCGGGTACGGCGTGCCCGCGTGAGCCGCCGCCGCGCCGCGCGCGCTACCAGCGAAGGGCGGCCGTGTGCACCGGCGCGTCCCACAGCCGCAGCATCTCGTCGTCGAGTGCGGTGACGGTGATCGACGCGCCGGCCATCTCGAGCGACGTGGTGTGGTTGCCGACGAGCCAGCGGCGCACGACGATGCCCTGCTCGGCGAGCTGGCGCGTGGCCACGTGGTTGAGCAGGTGCAGCTCGATGAGCGGCGTGCCGCCGAAGCCGTTGACGTGCAGCAGCACCTCGCGTCCGCGCGCAATCGACAGGTCCTTCAGCACCGGCCCGAGCAGCAGCTGCACGATCGCGTCGGCGCCGGCCACCGGCGCGCGGTAGCGGCCGGGCTCGCCGTGGATGCCCACGCCGATCTCCATGTCGTCGGGGCCGATGTCGAAGCTCGGCGCTTCGGCGTCGGGCACGGTGCAGCTGGTGAAGGCGACGCCCATCGACGCGGTGGCGGCGTTCACGCGGTCGCCCAGCGCCTTGCACTCGTCGAGCGAAGCGCCGGCCTCGGCGGCGGCGCCGACGATCTTCTCGACGATCACGGTGCCGGCCACGCCGCGGCGGCCGGCGGAGTGCGTGGAGTGCTCGACCGCCACGTCGTCGTCGATCACCACGAGCGCGTGGTCGATCTCGAGCTCTTCGCGCGCCATGTCGAAGCTCGCGCGATCGCCGGCGTAGTTCTTGACGATCAGCAGCACGCCTTCGCCGGCCTCGACGGCCTGCGCGGCGGCGCTGACCTGCGCGGGCGTGGGGGCCGTGAACACGCGGCCCGGGCACGCGGCATCGAGCATGCCGGGCCCCACGTAGCCGGTGTGCAGCGGCTCGTGGCCCGAGCCGCCGCCCGACACCAGGGCCACCCGGCCGCGCTTGGGCTCGCGCCGCCGCACGAACAGCGGCTCGGCGTGCAGGCTCAGCAAGTCGGGATGCGCGGTCACGAGCCCGGCCGCACTGTGCGCGACCAGGTCGTCGACGGAATCGATGAATTTCTTGAGCACGGTCGGCCGCCCCCTCCACGCGCGGCCGGCGTCGCCCGGAGGCGGCTTCGCTGGACGAGTCGGCGGCGCATCGACAGCGCGATGATGCTGCAGCCGCGCTCCCGCGCTGTCATGAGAGGTTCTCCGCAGTCAGGATCTCGACGCGAGGATTGCTGATCGTCAGGGCGCCGCGCACGCCGTCGCACAGCGCCCGCAGCACGCGGCTGGCGGCGACCACCGCGTAGTGCACGTCCTGGTGGAGCACGTAGCTGACGCTGCCCGACAGCAGCATGCTGCGATGCGTCTCGAGCAGGTCGTGCACGGCGAACATCAGGCGCTCGTCGTAGCCCAGCTCGGACAGCGCCCGCGCGAGGCCGAAGCTGCCCGGCCCCACGTTGTAGACGCCGGCGAGCCGCTCGGGCGACGCCGCGGCCGGCACCGCGTCGCGCGCATAGCGGTAGGCCTCGTCCTCGGGCTCGGGCATGTCCTGCAGCCGCACGAGCTGCGCACGCGGAAAGCGCTCTTCGAGCACCTGCGCGAAGCCGATGCGCCGGTCGATCTCGGCGGCGTAGCGGCTGGCCGGCGACACCAGCGCGAAGCGCGGCGCGTCGTCGTGCAGCGCCGAGCGTCCCAGCAGGAGCCCCGCCGTACGGCCCGCGGCGCGGCTGTCGCCGCCGATGAAGGTCTCGCGCATCGAGCCGGGCACGTCGGAGAACAAGGTGACCACGTGGACGCCGGCGCGCACGAGTTCGTTGATCGCGCGCTTGACCGGCGGCAGGTCGGGCGCGAGCAGTGCGATGCCGTCGAGATGCGACAGCTTCTGCAGCTCCGCGGCGAACGCCGCCGCGTCGTGCACCGGCAGCCGGTGCGTGACCTCGGTGATGTGCTGGTGGCGCAGCTCGCCGGCGGCCTGCGCGACGACCCGGTCGACCAGGTCGAAGAAGCCGCGTCGCGCCGACGGCAGCACGTAGCCGAAGCGGTAGTTGGCGCTGGATCGCGGCCGGCCGCGCACCGGCATCGCGCCGCCCAGGGCGGCCAGCGCCTCGCGCACCTTCTGCGTGGTGGCCGGGTTCACCCCGGGGCGGTTGTTGAGCACCCGGTCGACCGTGGCCGTGCTCACGCCGGCGGCCTCGGCGATCTGGGTGATGGTGACGTTGTTGTTGGGCATTGACGCGCTGCAGCACGCAGCGGGGATCGCGCTAATTCCATCGGATTGTCGGGCAGGCCGTCGAGGCGGGCCAATCGCGTCCGACCCGGAGGCCATCGTGATCGCGCCGAACGCCTGATGCGATTAGGGTAAGTGTTGAGTGATTTATTTATTGATGGCATCTAGCATTTCTTCGCCGATGGTCGAGGGCAACGCTGCGGGAAGGCAGCCGCCCGGGCCGGGCGGCCGCGGCGGGCATGGGAGTGCTCGGCCCGCAGGCGGCACACCGCAGCGCTGCTGCACTTGTCCACCCAAAGGAGACGCGAGCATGACCTTCCTGAATACGAAGCTGGGCGCCGTGGCTGCCGTGCTGGCGGCGACGGGCCTCGCGAGCGGCGCGGCGCAGGCGCAGCAGAAGCAGCTGACCCTGTGCTGGGCCGCCTGGGACCCGGCCAACGCGCTGGTCGAGCTGTCGAAGGACTTCACCGCCAAGACCGGCATCCAGATGAAGTACGAGTTCGTGCCGTGGCCGAACTTCGCGCAGCGCATGCTCAACGAGCTCAATTCCAAGGGCAAGTTGTGCGACCTGCTGATCGGCGACAGCCAGTGGATCGGCTCGGCCGCCACCGAAGGCCACTACATCAAGCTCAACGACTTCTTCGACAAGAACGGCATCAAGATGTCGGACTTCATGCCCGCTACGGTCGAGGGCTACACGACGTGGCCCAAGGGCTCGAAGAACTACTGGGCGCTGCCGGCCATGGGCGACGCGGTGGCCTGGACCTATCGCAAGGACTGGTTCGCGCGCCCCGAACTGCAGGCCGAGTTCAAGCAGAAGTACGGTCGTGACCTCGCGCCGCCCAAGACTTGGGACGAGCTGAAGCAGGTGGGCCAGTTCTTCCAGGGCCGCACCATCGACGGCAAGAAGGTCTACGGCGCGGCGCTGTACACCGAGCGCGGCTCCGAGGGCATCACGATGGGCGTGACGAACACGATGTACGCCTACGGCATGCGCTACGACAACCCGAAGAAGCCGTACGACATGGAAGGCTTCATCAACGGGCCGGGCGCCGTGAAGGGCCTCACCGTCTACAAGGAGCTCTACGACTGCTGCACGCCGCCGGGGCACTCCAACGCCTACATGACCGAGAACCTCGACGCGTACAAGTCGGGCCAGGTCGCGATGCAGATGAACTTCATCGCGTTCTTCCCCGGCATCGCCAAGGACCCGAACGTGGGCGGCGAGAAGTCGGGCTTCTTCGCCATGCCCAAGGGCGAGATCCAGGCCGCGCAGCTGGGCGGGCAGGGCATCTCGGTGGTCAAGTACTCCGACAAGAAGGACATGGCACTGGAGTACCTGAAGTGGTTCGCGCAGCCGTCGGTGCAGAAGAAGTGGTGGGACGGCGGCGGCTTCACCTGCCACAACGCCATCCTCAGCTCGCCGGGCTTCGAGAAGAGCACGCCGTACGCGAGCGTGTTCCTCGACTCGATGAAGATCGTCAAGGACTTCTGGCAGGAGCCGACCTACGCGCAACTGCTGCTGGCGATGCAGAACCGCGTCCACGACTACGTGGTGGCCGGCAAGGGCGATGCGAAGACGGCGCTCGACGCGCTGGTGAAGGATTGGAAGGAAGTGTTCAGGGAGGACGGCAAGCTGAAGTGATCGGCGCGATGGTCTCCGGTTGGCCGGCTCCGGTCCTGGGAGCGGCGGGGGCCGGCTGATTCCATGCGTCTTCGAGCCGGGGGGCGGCTGCTCCCGCAATCGCCCCCCGGCCCTTTTTTGCTCTTCCTTCGTCCCATGACCGCAATGCCGATGACCCGACAGGGTCTGTCCGATCGCGCGCTCGCATGGCTGTTCGTCGCGCCGACGGTCATCCTGCTGCTGGCGTTCAACATCTTCCCGCTGTTGTGGACGATCTGGCTGTCGTTCACCAACTACCGCGCGAACCGGCCCAATGCCGAGGTCGACTGGCTCGGTCTGTCGAACTACAAGCGCGTGCTCAACGACCCGGCGATCTGGGAGAACATGCGCGTCACCGCGCACTTCCTGTGCTGGTCGATCACGCTGCAGCTGCTGCTCGGCTTCGGCCTGGCGCTGCTGCTGAACCGCAAGTTCCGCTCGCACAGCTTCTGGAGCACCGCCATCCTGCTGCCGATGATGCTGGCGCCGGCGGTGGTCGGCACCTTCTGGAAGTACTTCTTCGAGCCGCAGTACGGCATCTTCAATTACATCGTCAACTTCTTCGGCGGCCCGGGCGTGTTCACGATGCTCGGCGACACGCAGCTGTCGCCGTGGGCGATCATCATCGTCGACACCTGGATGTGGACGCCCTACGTCATGCTGCTGCTGCTGGCGGGGCTGCGGTCGATTCCGCCGTATCTCTACGAGGCCGCCGAGATCGACCGGGCGTCGGAGTGGACCAAGTTCTGGCGCATCACCCTGCCGATGGTGATGCCCTTCATCGTGCTGGCGCTGCTGTTCCGCACGATCGAGAACTTCAAGATGTTCGACCTCGTCGACCAGCTCACCAACGGCGGGCCGGGGTCGGTGACCGAGCTGGCCTCCATCAAGCTCAAGCGCGAGGCCTTCGAGAAGTGGCGCACCGGCTACAGCTCGGCGCTGGCGATCGTCCTGTTCGTCGCGATCTACGGGCTGTCGCTCGTGACCGTGCGCTTCCTCGACCGGGTGAAGCAGCGATGAAGAACATCGTGCACTCTCCGCTGGAGCCCACGGCGCTGTCGAAGTGGATCGCCGGCGTGCTGGTCATCACGTACGTCGTGGTGTCGCTGATCCCGCTGGCGTGGATCCTGATGACCAGCCTGCGCACGCCGCAGGACGCCATCGCCTACCCGCCGAAGGTCGTGACCGAGACCTCGCTGATCGGCTACGTCAACCTCTTCACCACGCGCTCGCGCGTCAGCGCCGAAGACCTCGCGGCGCAGCCGCCGCCCGCCACCTGGTACGAGAAGCTGGTGCGCGAGCAGCAGATGATCCTCGCCGGGCCGTCGCGCTTCGCCGACCGCTACACCAACTCGCTGATCATCGGCTTCGGCTCGACCTTGCTGTCGGTCGTGCTCGGCACCTTGGCGGCCTACGCGTTCTCGCGCTTTCGCGTGCCCGGCAAGGACGATCTGCTGTTCTTCATCCTGTCCACGCGGATGATGCCGCCGATCGCGATCGCGATTCCGGTGTACCTGATGTTCCGCGCGATCGGGCTCAGCGACACGCACCTCGGGCTCATCCTGCTGTACACGGTGGTGAACCTGTCGCTGTCGGTGTGGCTGCTGAAGGGCTTCATGGACGAGATTCCTCGCGAGTACGAGGAGGCGGCCATGGTCGACGGCTACACGCGCTGGCAGGCCTTCGTGAAGGTGGTGCTGCCGCAGGCCGCCACCGGCATCGCGACCACGGCGATCTTCTGCCTGATCTTCGCGTGGAACGAGTACGCGTTCGCGCTGTTGCTCACCAGCGGCACCGCGCAGACGTCGCCGCCGTTCATCCCCACGATCATCGGCGAGGGCGGGCTCGACTGGCCGGCGATGGCGGCCGGCACGACCTTGTTCCTGCTGCCGGTGCTGTTCTTCACCGTGCTGCTGCGCAAGCACCTGCTGCGCGGCATCACCTTCGGAGCGGTCCGCAAATGACCCCTGACGCCACCACTCCCGCCCGTCGCCGCTGGTGGCGCCGAGGCCCGTGGGAGAACGTCACGACCGCGCTCATCGGGCTGGGCCTCCTGATGCTCATGCAGCCGTGGTCGCTCGACGTCTACAGCTACGGCTTCACCGTGCTGCTGCTCGGCGTGATCGGCTTCTCGATCGCCGGCAAGCTGCCGCAGGAGTAGCGCGTGGCCGAGATCCGCATCCAGAACCTGCAGAAGCGCTTCGCCGACTTCACGGCGGTGCGCGACTCCTCGCTGATCCTGGAGGACGGCAAGTTCGTCGTGCTGCTCGGGCCTTCGGGCTGCGGCAAGACGACGACCTTGCGCATGCTCGCCGGACTGGAGTTCCCGACCTCGGGCCTCATCACGCTCGGCGGCGAGGACGTCACGTACCGGCGGCCGCGCGAGCGCGACATCGCGATGGTGTTCCAGCTGTTCGCGCTGTACCCGCACATGCGCGTGCGCGAGAACCTCGAGTTCCCGCTGCGCAACGAAGGACTGCCGCGTGCCGAGATCGATGCACGCGTGCGCGAGGCGGCGGCGATCCTGCGCATCGAGCCGCTGCTCGACTCGCGCGTCGGCGGGCTCTCCGGCGGCGACCGCCAGCGCGTCGCGCTCGGCCGGGCCATCGTGCGCAAGCCCAAGGCCTTCCTGATGGACGAGCCGCTCGGCACGCTCGACGCCGAGTTCCGCGAGCTCATGTGCGTCGAGCTGCGCAAGCTGCACGAGCGCCTGCGCACGACGACCGTCTTCGTCACGCACGACCAGAACGAGGCCATGGCGCTGGCCGACCACATCGTCGTGATGAACCAGGGCGAGATCCTGCAGGCCGACGACCCCGGCGGCATCTACAACTTCCCGAGCTGCATCTTCGTCGCGAGCTTCATCGGCCGGCCGTCGATGAACCTGCTGCCGGTCGATCGCGGCGTCGTGCGCGGCGCCGCCAGCGTCGACGCCGGGCTCGCCCGCATCCCCGTGCCCCGGTCGGAGGCCGACGTCGGGCGCGTGATCCTCGGTGTGCGGCCCGAGCACGTTCGCGTCGGCGCGCAGCGCCCGGACCAGGCGCTGCAGGCCGCGGTCACGCACGTCGAGTACTTCGGGTCGCACTGGATCGCCGAGCTGGACTCGACCGCGGGGTCGCTGAAGGCGGTCGTCGACAAGACGCAGCGCCCGCAGCGCGGCGACCGCGTCGGGATCGAGTTCATCACCGAACGCGTCGTGCTGTTCGACGCCGCGACCGAGCGCCTCGTGCCGAGCGAGACCACCATCCGTCACCGTCAGAGCATGTCCCATGGCTAGCATCGGTCTGCAGCAGGTCAGCAAGCGTTTCGGCCACGTGACGGCGGTCGATCGCGTCGACCTGGCCATCGAGGACGGCGAGTTCTTCGTGCTGCTCGGCCCCAGCGGCGCCGGCAAGACGACGACCCTGCGCATCGTCGCAGGCCTCGAACGGCCCGACGGTGGACGGGTCCTGCTCGGCGGCGACGACGTCAGCGACACGCCGCCGGCGCTGCGCGACTGTGCCTTCGTGTTCCAGCAGTACTCGCTTTATCCCCACCTGAGCGTGTTCGACAACATCGCGTTCCCGCTGCGCTCGCCGCTGCGGCGCACCGACGAAGGCGAGATCCGGCGCCGCGTGGGCGAGGTCGCAGCCCTGCTGCACATCGAGTCGAAGCTCGAGCGCAAGGCCACCGCGTTGTCCGGCGGCGAGATGCAGCGCGTGGCCATCGGCCGCGCCCTGGTGCGCAACCCGAAGGTCTTCCTGATGGACGAGCCCCTGTCGTCGCTCGACGCCAAGCTTCGCGAGGAACTGCGCGTCGAGCTGAAGCGCATCCAGCGTGCGAGCGGCGCGACGGTCGTGTACGTCACGCACGACCAGGTCGAGGCGACGACCCTGGCCGACCGCATCGCCATCCTCGAGCACGGCCGCATCCGCCAGGTCGGCACGCCGGCGCAGATCTACGACGACCCGCAGGCGCTCGACGTCGCGCAGCGGCTGGGCGCGCCCGCCATCAACGTGCTGCCGGCCGACTGGTTCGCCGGCCGCGTGCCGGCGGGCACCGGCAGCGTCGCGATCCGTCCGGAGGACGTGCAGCTGCTGCGAGACGGCGGCCGCGGTCCCTACGTCGTGGTCGAGTGCTCGCTGGTCAAGCACCTCGTCATCGCCGAGCGCGACGGCGTGGAGGTCCGGGCGACGGTGATGCTCGACCATCCACTGCCCACCGGCACGCGCGTCGGCTTCGAGTTCCCGGACCGCGCCTGCCTGTACTTCGACGGTCAAGGCCGACGCCTGGGCGCCGCCCGCACCCCGCAATTCGTGGAGCACGCATGAACACTTCCCTCATCCTGCAGTCGCTGGCGGCGGTACAGCAGGCGATCCTGGCCAACGAGGCCCACATCGAGTCGCTCGACCGCGCGATCGGCGACGGCGATCACTTCATCAACGTGCGGCGCGGCTGCGCGGTGCTGGTCGACATGAGCCCCGACCTCGCGCCGCTGGCGCCGGCGCAGGCGCTGCACAAGATCGGCACCAAGCTGCTCGGCACGATCGGCGGGGCCTCCGGTCCGCTGATCGCGAGCTTCTTCCTCGCGATGGCCAAGGCGCTGGACGGGCAGGCCGAGCCGGGCCGGCGCCAGTTCGCCGAGGCCTTCGCGGCGGGCGTCGAGGCCATCAAGACGCGCGGCAAGGCCGACGTCGGCGAGAAGACCATGCTCGACGTGCTCATTCCGGTGGCGCGGCTGCTGAACCGCCTCACCGCCGCCGACACGTCGCTGGCCGCGCTGTGCGCCGAAGTCAAGCACGAGGCCACGCGCAACATGCTCGCGACGCGCGAGATGATCGCCACCAAGGGCCGCGCGCACTTCCTCGGCGAGCGCGCGCTCGGGCACATCGACCCGGGCTCCAAGACCTGCGAAGTCGCCATCCATGCCGTGTGCGACACGGTGCTCGCTCTCTCCCAACGCTGAACCGCCATGAAGAAATTCATCAACGACATCGACGACGTCCTGACGGAGTCGCTCAAGGGCATGGCTGCGGCCCACCCCGGGCTGCTGCGGGTCGAGTTCGAGCCCACTTTCGTCGCGCGTGCGTCGGCCGGAGCGCAGAAGGTCGCGCTGATCTCCGGCGGCGGCTCGGGACACGAGCCTCTGCATGCGGGCTTCGTCGGTCGCGGCATGCTCGACGCGGCCTGCCCGGGTCAGGTGTTCACGTCGCCGACGCCCGACCAGATGCTCGCGGCGGCCGCCGCCACGCAGTCGGGGCGCGGCGTGCTGTTCATCGTGAAGAACTACGCCGGCGACTCGATGAACTTCCAGATGGCCAGCGAGATGCTCGAGTTCGAGAACGCGACCGTGCTCGTCAACGACGACGTCGCGGTCGAGAACTCCACGCACACCACCGGACGCCGCGGCGTGGCGGGCACGCTGATCGTCGAGAAGGTCGTCGGTGCGGCCGCCGAGGCCGGCGCGTCGCTGCAGGAGTGCAAGACGCTGGGCGACCGCGTCAATGCGGCGACGGCCTCGATGGGGGTCGCGTTCACGAGCTGCACCGTGCCGGCGGCGGGGCGCGCCACCTTCGACATCGGCGACGACGAGATCGAGGTCGGCGTCGGCATCCACGGCGAGCCAGGCCGTCGTCGCGCGAAGTGGCAGCCCGCGGCGCAGATCGCCGACGACCTGCTCGCGGCGATCGTCGGCGACCTCAAGCCCGACAGCGGGCGCGACGTGCTGCTGCACGTCAACGGCTTCGGCGGCACGCCGCTGATGGAGCTGTATCTGCTGTACCACTGCGCCGCCGAGCGCCTGCGCGCGTGGGGGCTGCGGCCGGTGCGCAGCCTTGTGGGCAACTACACGACGTCGCTGGAGATGGCCGGCGCCTCTGTCACCGTGACCTTGCTGGACGAAGAGGTCCGCTCGCTGTGGGACGCGCCGGTGCACACCGCCGCGTTGCGCTGGTAGGGGCGGGCCCGACGGCGGCGGCGACCGGCCCGCGACCGGGGCGCAGACACGCATGGCGCTGACCCTTCGACACCTCGCGGGCACGCTCGTGCCGTGGGGCACGCTCGCACTGATGCCGATGGCGAGCCCCGCGGCCGGCCGCGAGCCGATCCGCCTCGGACAGTCGGCCCCGATCTCCGGGCCGCTCGCGAAGACCGCGACGGCGTTCCGGGACGCCGCCAACGCGGTGTTCGGCGAAGTCAACGCGCAAGGCGGCATCGCGGGCCAGCGCATCGAGCTGATCACGCTGGACGACGAGGACCGGCCCGAGCGCACCGCGGTCAACGTGAAGCTGCTGGCCAGCGAACATCGCGTCGTCGCCTTGTTCGGCTTCGCGGGCAGCGGTGCGCACCGGGCCGGTCCGCGCGGCGCGCAGGAGGAGCGCCTGCCGTACATCGCGCCGGTCAGCGGCTCGACCGAGCTGCGCGAGAACGCGTTCGCCTGGAACTACGTGCTGCGGGCGTCGCACACCGACGAGATCGCCTACATCGTGCGCCACACGTCGACGGTCGGCGTGCGTCGCGTGGCCCTGGTCTTCGAGTACAACTCCCAGGGCTGGGAGCTGCGCGACGCGATGCTCGACGCGCTGGCGGCGCGCGACCTCACGCCGGCGGCCGTCACCAGCATTGATCGTGAAGGCAGCGCGTACAGCCTGCCGGGAGCGGTCTCCAGCGTGCTGGCGGGCAAGCCCGACGCCGTCGTGCTCGGCTCCGACTACGTCGCCAGCGCCAAGCTGGTCGAGGCGCTGCGCGGCGCGGGCTACACCGGACTCTTCTATACGCTGTCGACCGTCGGTGGCACGGCGCTGATGGAGCAGCTGGGTCCGCTGGCTCCCGGCTTGTCGGTGACGCAGGTGGTGCCGTTCCCCTGGACCAGCGCGCTGCCCGTCTCGCGGGCGTTCCAGGCCTTCTGCGCCACGCACAAGCTCGAGCCGTCGTTCGCGAGCATGGAGGGGTGGCTGGCCGCGCAACTGCTGGTCGATGCGCTCAGGAAGGCGAAGGACGCGACGCCGGCGAGGATCGCCGAGGCGATCGACGCGACCGGCCCGAGGGACTTCGGCGGGTTCCGCGCGGCCCTGCAGCGCGGCCGCGGCCAGCGCGGCTACGTGGACCTGACCGTCTATTCGCGCAGCGGCAAGTTCGTGCGTTGACGTCGCACGCGGGTCCGGCCTCGCCTGACCGCCGGCGCCCGCGGATCGAGCCGATGCCGGGCGATGCGCGCTTGCGCTCTTGTGCATCGGAGGTTGACTCGCTACCCTGATTTGCGCTCTCGGGCGGGTCGACCGGCGGGGTCGACCGGCGAGCTTCTGCGGGCGGAAGTCGCGGACATGGTCTCCCTCACCACGTCAGATTCAACACCCGAGCCCGTTCGCGACGCGATGGGCGAGGACCCTGCGGACTTGCCGCCACCGTGGGACGGCGAGATCGTGGCGGACGACAGGTTCCTCGAGGTCAGTCGCCCGCTGCTGTTGTCCGATCCGTCGCTCGCGCTCGCCGTCGGGCGCAAGGCGTGGCGCCAGTCCGAGCTGCGAGGCGATGCCGACGGCGCCGTGCGCGGCTTGTTGCGGATGGCGTCGGCGCAGACCGTCCTCGGCGACCCTGGGGCACCCGAGATCTGGGGCGAGGTGTTCCGCCGCTCGGAACGGATCCAAGACCCGGTGCGGCGGTGCCTCGCGCTCGGGACGCGCATCGAGTGGCGCACCCGTGAAGGCCGGTGCACCCAGGCGCTGACCGTGGGACGCGAGGCCCTCGCGCTGGCACAGGCGTCGGGGCGCGAAGACCTGGCCAGGACGGCGCTCCACAACCTGGCCATCACGCTTTCGCTGCTGGACGAACTCGACCTCTCGCTCGAGGTGCTCGAGGAACTCGAGGAGCCGGACGCGACGTCCTCGAGAAACGATGCGGTGGCCGAAGACGTTCGCCGCTCGCGCAGCGCGGTCGCCGGACACGTCTACCTGCAGCGCGCGCAGGACCTGCGCCTGCAGGGCGAGCACGAGGCTGCCGCGCAAGCGTATGCGCGTGCCCGCACGCTCGTGGAGTCGTCCCTGGGGGATCGCGGTCGCGGCCTGCCGCTCCTGCGGTTGTTGCCGCGCCTGGACACGCTCGTCCAGATCCTGCTGGATCTGGGTCTCGTCGACGAGGTCCGCGCCCGCGTGCGCGAAGCGACCGAAGGGCTCGGCGACGAGCCGCGGCGGGGTACGTACTACTGGGGGCACCTGCAACTCGTCCATGCGTCGATCGAACTGGCGGGTGGTGCGAGCGGCGCCGAGGCACGAGCCCTTGCCGATCGGCTCCACGAAGTCGAGCGCATCGACCATGCCAGCCTGCGCGATGCGTTCATCAGGCCGGTCCTCCTTCGCCTGCTGGCGACGGCCCACGAGCAGGCCGGCGACTTCGCCGAGGCCCTTCGCTACCACAAGCTCTGGGCGGAGGCGCGCCTGCGCCAGGCGAGCGACACGACGCGCGAGCGGGTGCTGCTCCTGCGGCACGACCTGACGGCCCTGCGAGGCGAGGCGATCGAGTTCATCACCCACGACCTGCGCAATCCGCTCGTCTCGGCGCAGCGGCATCTCGGCGCCCTCGAAGCCGACCCCGCCGCCGAGCCGGTGCGAGACGCACTGCGCGTCGTGGCGCGCTGCACCGACCGGGCCTTCTCGATCGCCGATCAGGCGCTGTCGATCATGCGGGCGGAGCTCGTGCAGCGCAGCGAACTGCGCCGCGTCGATCTGAGCGCCCTGGTCGACGACCTGTGCGAGCAGATGGCGCCTCCGCCCGGCAACGGCGTCCAGTTGCACCGGCACATCGAGCAGGGCGTGCAGGTGCTCGGTGACCACCACCTGCTGATGCGGGCGCTCGACAACATGGTCAGCAACGCCTTGCGCCATGCCCCGAACGGGACCGCGGTGTCGGTCGCCCTGACTCGCCACGGCGACAAGGCCCGGCTCTCCGTCACGGACCTCGGCCCGGGCATGGCGCCCTCGATGCGGCTTCGCCTGTACCAGCGCTACGCGACCACCCGCGTCGGGCAGGGCAACGGCCTCGGGCTCGCGCTGATCGCGCGCGTCGCCAGGCTGCACCGTGCCCGCATCGGCGTGGAGTCGGCGTCGGGGGCGGGCACCACGATCGCGATGACGCTCGCGACCTGCTGAGTCGGCGCGGTCAGGCCGCAAGGCCCTCCGGCCACTCCAGCCGGTACCCGGTGGCGTACACCGCCAGCAGCTTGAAGCCGTGATCCGCCAGCGCGAGCTTCTTGCGCACCGCGTACACGTGCTGCGCGATGGTGTGATAGCCGAAGTCGCCGCCCTTGCCCCAGATCGCCGCCAGCAACTCCTGCTTCGTGAACAGTCTCGACGGACTGCAGAACAGCGTCCAGGCGAGATCGAACTCGCGTGGCGCGAGCTCGACCGGCTGGCCGTCGACCGTGACGGACTGCCTCGCGAAGTCGAGCTGATAGGGACCGACGACCAGCCGCTTCGACGTCGTCGCCGACGTCGGGCCGAGCCGCCTGAGCAGCGCCGCGACACGCGCGTTGAGGACGGCGTTCGTGCCCGGCTTGACGATGTAGTCGTCGGCGCCGGCCTCGAGGGCCTCGACCACGTTCTTCTCGGCGTCGATCGCGGTGAGCATGATCACGCCGATCGTCCGGCCGGCGATCTGGCGCAGGCGTCGAACCACCTCCACGCCGAGCATCTCCGGCAGCATCCAGTCGACGATCGCGCAGCGAGGCTGCAGCTTGCCGAGCTGGTAGAAGAACGCATGCGGGGTGCCGAAGCACTGCACTTCGTGATGGGTGGACAAGGCACGCTGCACCGAGTCGGCGAAGATGTCGTCGTCCTCGAGGACATGGATCAGCGCCATGAGGTCTTCCTGAAACCGAGGCTGATGAGCTTGCGACCGCAGGGCGGCCGACGCTGTCGACAGGATCGCACGAATCGTCAACAAGATTCACGACCCCTCGACGCTGCGGCGGCGGGAGAGGTCCAATGCGCGTGTGCTTGGGGAGCAAGCGAGAGCGCTTCAACATGACTCTGCGATTCGTCGAAGGCCGGTCCGTGCGACACGCGCTGAAGCGTCGGGGCGGCACGTGGCGGCTGTGCGTGCTCGGGTCGAGCCTGCTGCTGTCCGGATGCGCCATGACGCCGGCGGCGAGCATTCCCGAATCCCTCAGGCCAGGGCCCGACGAGCGGTTCGCCTTCGAGCTGTCGGCCACCGGAACGCAGAACTACGAGTGTCGAGTCGTGGACGGCAAGGCGGCGTGGGCCTTCGTGGCCCCCGAGGCCGAGCTGTTCGGCGCCGGGAGGCGCCTGGAGGGGACCCATTACGCCGGCCCGACCTGGGACCTGAGCGACGGCAGCAAGACCGTCGGAACGGTCAAGGCGCGGGCCGATGCGCCGGTCGGCACGGCGATTCCGTGGCTGCTGCTGACCGCTCGTTCGACCGGCGGGCCCGGCAAGCTGGCGCCCGTGACGTCGATCCAGCGCGTCAATACCGTCGGCGGCCTGGCGCCTTCACTTCCGTGTGATGCCGGCAAGGCGGGCACGTCCGTGAAGGTGCCGTACACCGCCGACTATCGCTACTTCGTTCGAGCCGGCTGAACGTCCTGCCCGCGAAGGCCGGGCTGCCGGGTTCAGTCCGACGGCGGCGCGAGCCAACGGGCCAGCCGCGAGCGGATGGCGATGTCGAGCCTCGCGAAGTAGGGCTTCAGATCGGGCGTGTCGCCCGCCGGAGCGCTCGCCGACCCGGCGTCGGCGGGCGTCGGCACCGCCTGCTCGGCCGTCAGTTCTGGTGCCTCGTGCAGTCGCCTCGCGACGGCCACGGCACTGCGGACATGCCGCCACAGCAGCGCCGCGCTCACCGGATGGCGCAGGAAGCGGAAGATGCGCGCGTGGTTGATCAGGTCGATCATGTGAGCCGAGTCGGCCGCATCGCAGACCGCGATCACGATGATCGCCGGATGCTCGGACTTCAGCAGCTTCAGGAAGCTGCGTTCGAACTCCGAGTCGCTGTGCAGCGAGAAGACGATCACCTTCACCGGCAGACGCGTCATCGCGTCGAGGCCGCCGGGGATGTCCGGCGCGTGCGCGAACTGCAACTCCGCCTTCGCTGCCGTGGTCAGGTCCCGGTACAAGGTCTGCTGCCGGTCGATGACGAGCACATGCTCGGCCTGCCGGGCCGTCGCCTCCGCCGGCGGCAGGGACTCCAGGTCGATGTCGATCCCGTCGCCGCGTGGCCGCCCGGCGTGCGGGAACGGCACGATGAGGGCCGTCTGCGATCCTTGCGGCAACCCCTGCGGCGGGCCGTCCGGCGAGGCCTCGTCGCGCGAGGCGTCCGGTGGCGCGGGCTCGGTCCGCGCCTGGGCGACCCGGGCGCCCTCGGCGCGCCGAAGCCGGCCGGCCAGCGCGACGGCGTCCTCGACGGCCAGTCTCAATGCATGGTTGTCCCAGGGCTTCTGGAAGAAGCGATGGACCTCGCCGTCGTTGATGGCGCCCATGACCGCGTCGTTGTCGGCATAGCCGGTGAGCAGTATCCGCACGGTGGCGGGCGACACCGAGCGCGCGCGCGCCAGCAACTCGACGCCCGTGATGCGCGGCATGCGCTGGTCGCACACGATCACGTCGATCCGCTCGGTCGCCAGGATCTGCAGCGCCTCCTCGCCGTCGGTCGTCCACACGAGCCGGTACCCTTTGCGGAAGACCACGCGCAGCGCGGTCAGGATGGCGGGTTCGTCGTCGACGAGCAGCAGCGCGGGCCTGGGCAGCGCGGGGCCGATCGGGGTCGCATGGGGCACCTTCGACTCCGCGTTCATGCCGGCACCACGCGCGCCTTCGGCGCCGCCTTCGCGGGGCCGCCCGTGGCGCCCGCGGCCGGCAGCACGATCGTGAAGACGGTCCCCTTGCCGACCGTGGAGTCGACCTCGATGCGCCCTTGGTGCGCAGCGACGATGCGCTTGCTCGTGCTGAGCCCGAGGCCCGTGCCGGCGCCGGACTTCTTGGTCGTGAAGAAGGGCTCCCAGATCCTGGGCAGCAGGTCGCGCGGGATGCCCGTGCCGTTGTCGATCACGCGCAGTACCACGCTCGCGTCTCCCTGCATGGCCGTCTCGAGGCGGATCTCGCCGGAACCGGCCGGCACGGCCTGCGCGGCGTTCTTCACGAGGTTCAGGATCACCTGGTTGATCTGGGCCACGTCGACCGCGACCGGATGCGTTCGCTGGTACCGCTTCGTGAGCTGCACGCCCTTCAGGAGGTGGCCCGCCATCAGCAGCGTGCGCTCGATCGGGTAGGGTGCCCGCCGCTCCAAGACCATCGTTTCGATGTGGCGGGCCAGCGGGTTGAAGAAATCGGCTGTGGTCGCGCTTTGGCCCGGCATCGGCAGGTACATCTGGCACGAGACGATTTCACCCGTGTCGCGGCGCAGGC
>CAZFET010000019.1:0-2835 GCA_964517545.1 uncultured Burkholderiaceae bacterium | reverse complement strand
ATGTGGCCCGCCATCAGCAGCGTGCGCTCGACCGCCTCGTCGAGCTGGGACGTCCCCACCCGGGCGCGATCGACGCGCGAGCAGTCGAGCACGCTGACCCCCACCTGGTGGATGTGCTCGATGCTGGTCACACTCTGCGCGCTCAGTTCGTCGAGCGCGTCGATCGCGCCCACCGACTCCAGTTCCTCGTGCAGTTCGCCGACGCGCCGCACGCGCAGGCCGAGGTCGGCGTTTCGCGCCGCGCGGGCCGCCTCGTCGCGCGGCGCCGGCGTGGCGAGGATCGAGACGAGCGCACTGGACTCGTCGACGTACTCGCGCACCGGCTCCAGCAGGTCGCGCGTGCTCTGGAGGCCGCTCTTGACGGCGGCCAGCGGCGTGTTGATCTCGTGGGCGATGCCGGCCACCGTCTCGCCCAGTGCACTCATCTTCTGCGCGTGCACCAGCTGCGCCTCGTTCTCGCGCAGTTCGCGCGTCTGCTGCCGCACCAGCGCTTCGAGGCGGCGGCGCTCGGTGAGCTGGCGCCAGACGATCACGACCACGGCGGTGAAGACGAGCAGCAGCGCAACGGCGCTGTACGCCAGCAGCAGCTGGTTGAAGCGGGTCTGTCCGGCCAGTTCGGTGTCGAATCGACGGGTGAACGCCCCGGTGACGGCGTCGAGATTGGCCGCGATGGGCAGGCGCGAGATCTCGGCCAGCAGGTCGCGCTGCGAGACGCGCAGGGTGCGGACGGCGTTGACGTGCAGCAGCAGGTTTCGCACCGCTTCGCGCACCGCCGGCGGCTGCTCCGCCGCCATGGCCTCGAGACGGTCGGCGCCGGCCTTCAGGTGCTCGGCCGCGCCCGCCTCGGGCGCTGCCGCAAAGCGCATCGTGTCCCCGATCAGCGCGCTGACTTCGCCCTCCAGGTTCATCGACGAGACGGCGCCTCGCGTGGCGGCCTCGGCCTGGCGGCTGCGCGCGACCGTGAGGCGCAGCGCGGTGAGCGCGCGCGCGACGCTCGCATCCTCCAGGCCTTCGCCGGCGGCGCCGGCGTTGCGGATCGCCTTCTCGAGGCCGTCGAGGGCGCCCGGCACGTCCCGCACGAGGCGCGTGCCTTCGGCCAGGCCGGCGTCACGCTGGGCGCGCATCAGGCCCAGGATCTCGGCATTGGCGGTCGGCGTGTACCGCAGGGAGTTCTTCAGCAGCGAGTTCTGCGCCTTGAAGCGGTCGATGAGGGCCGTCTTGGCGTCGAACGACACCCACAAGGCGTCGACCGCGCGCTTGATGTCGGGGTCGCCCAGGCGGGTCGCCTCGGCGTCGAGTTCGCCCAGCACGCCGGTCATGACCGGAATCGGTCGTGTCAGCGGGTCGTAGGTGCGGTTGATGTCGGCGTCGGAGCGCAGCACGTCGGCGCTCCATTCGGCGTCGAGACGCGACAGGTCCTTGATGCGATCGAGCATCGCCGCCTGGCGGCCGGAATCGACGGCGCGGCTGTTGAAGTAGAGGTAGAACCAGCCGGCCGTGAGCAGCGCCAGCATCGCGATGGCGCCGGCGGCGCGCAGACGCTTCGTCGTGATCATCGATCAGTCCTTGGGTTGGCCGGACAGCGTCTTGAGGAACTTGACGATCAGCTCCTTGTCGGCGGGCGGGGCCGTGCGGCCGAGCTGGTAGCGGAACATCACGTCGACCGCCTCTTCCAGAGTGGCCACCGAGCCGTCGTGGAAGTACGGCGCCGTGAGCTCGACGTTGCGCAGGCTCGGCACCTTGAAGATGTGGCGATCCTCCTCCTTGCGCGTGACGCTGAAGCGGCCGTCGTCGGCCTCGCTGAGCGCCTTGCCGCCCTTGGCGCGGTTGGCGAAGTAGTCGTCCATCGCGCCGAACTTCTGGAACATGTTGCCGCCCACGTTCACGCCCTGGTGGCACGCGACGCAACCGTAGGCCTTGAAGCGTTCGTAGCCGCGGCGCTCGTCGGCGCTGATCGCCGACGCGTCGCCGCGAAGGTACTTGTCGAAGCGCGACGGCGTGAGCAGCGAGCGCTGGTACACGGCCAGGGCGTCCGACAGCGTGGCCGGCGTCATGCCCTCGGGATAGATCGCCTTGACCTGCTTGCTCAGCGTCTCGTCCTTCGACAGCTTCGCGATCACGTCGGCCCACGTCGTGTTGAAGACGCGCGGACTCTTGACGACCCGGTCGACGAGTTCTTCGAGCGTGCGCGCGCCGCCCGTCCACTGCTGACGGAAGTTGAGCCCCGAGTTCCAGACGGTCGGGCTGTTGAAGATGTGCGGCGTGCCGCCCGCGCCGATCGACACCTTGCGCGGATCGGCGCCGCCGGCCTGCGGGCTGTGGCAGCTGACGCAGGCCACGGAGTTGTCGCGCGCGAACCGCGGGTCGCGGAACAGCGCCTTGCCGAGCGCGACCTTGCGTTCGTCGAAGCTGAGGTTGTCGGGCAGCGGCTGGATCGGCTCGTCCGGTGCCGCCGCGTCGACCGGCGCGGCCGCCAGGACGACCCACAGCGTCAGCAGCCGCCGGACACGGGTGGCGAAGGACATGGGCGCTCCTCGAGACTCTCGTCAGGTGCTCCGGGCGAGGCCTTGCGAGTGGCCGCCCCGGCTGCGCGGACGCAGCCTCGCCCACGTGTCGGCGGACAGGCCTTGGACAGTCTCGCTCCATGAGCATTGATGAGCATCCTGGTGCGCGCCTGCGTCGAGAAGCGGCACCAAGTCTCGGTTCACGTCACGGGCCGGGATCGGACAGCAGGATGTCGACGCCGCGTTCGAGCCCCTGCATCGCCCGCGCGGGCGCGTCGATGCGGATGCCGCGAGCGGACAACTGCCGCTCGACGGCGGCCGCGCGCGCGAG
>CAZFET010000018.1:17497-20737 GCA_964517545.1 uncultured Burkholderiaceae bacterium | reverse complement strand
AAGAATCCCTTCGAGTGGCCGGTCAAACGGTTGGTCGCGACCATGCGGGTCCAGCGGTCAACTGCGTCCTCGCTGCCGCGCGCGCGCCTGCGCTGCAGGTAATTGCGCAGCGCGGAGATCTCGCGCAGCGTATCGCGCTGGTAGAACATTGACAGGTCGGGGATGGCGCCGCGATTTGCGTGCAACGGAATCTGCGCAAGGCGCGCCTTGATTGCATCCAGCGCAGGTACTTCGAGCCGCGGCCGCGTAAGGATCGCACTCAGCGGATTGATGTCGTTGTCGATCACCCGCCGGCCACGCAGCGCCGCTTCGATCGTCGTCGTGCCGCGGCGCGCGACCACTACGTCGCGCGGCCGCCCGACAGGTCGAACACCGCGCCGGTGCTGAACGAGCATTCCTCCGACGCGAGCCAGGCGACCATCGCAGCCACCTCCTGCACGCGCACGAAGCGCCCCATCGGGATCTTCGAGCGCATGAACTCGATGTGCTGCGGCGTCATCGAGTCGAACAGCGCGGTCTGCGCGGCGGCGGGCGCGACCGCGTTGACCAGCACGCCGGTCGTGGCGAGCTCCTTGCCGAGCGACTTGGTCAGCGCGATCAGCCCGGCCTTCGACGCACTGTAGTGCGACGCGTTGGGGTTGCCTTCCTTGCCGGCCACCGACGCGACGTTGACGATGCGCCCGTAGCCCGCGCGCAGCATGTGCGGCACGACGGCCCGGCACACGAGGTACGGCGCCACGAGGTTCACGTCGATCACGCGCCGCCACACGGCAGGCTCGAGTGCCCACGTGGGCGCGTTGCCGCCGGTGATGCCGGCGTTGTTGACGAGGATGTCGATGCGCCCGTGCGCGCGCAAGGTGTCGTCGGTGGCCGCCGCGACGGCCGGTTCTTCCGTGAGTTCGACGACGCACGTCGAGACGCTGCCCCGGCCTTGCAGCGACCGGCGCGCCGCGTCCAGCCGGGCGGCGTCGGCGTCCCACAGGGCCAGCGCGGCGCCCGAGGCCAGCAGGCGCTCGGCCACGGCGAAGCCGATGCCCTGCGCGCCGCCGGTGACGACGGCGACGCGGCCGTGCAGATCGATCTGGTTCATGCCTCACGCCGCGCCATGCGGCGGGGCGGCTTCACGCCGCATGGCGCGGCGTGGCGGAAAGGGAGGGATTCGAACCCTCGTCACGGGAGAACCCGTGAACCGGATTTCGAGTCCGGCGCATTCGACCACTCTGCCACCTTTCCTGCGTTCGGGCGTGGTCGCCTCGAGCGAGGCGCGCATTCTAGCCCAGCACGATCGACGCGAAGGGCGCGCCGGCGCCCTCGCCGCGCGAGGCCGTCACGCTGCGGTCTGCAGCGCCAGACCGGCCAGCCGCGCGTCGGACAGCCGCGTCTGCCAGCGCTGGCCGGGCGACATCGGCCAGGCGTCGGTGATGGTGCCGGTGGTGACCACGTCGCCGGCGCGCACCGGCCACGGCGTGGGCGACGCGGCCATCGCGTCGATCCACTGGCGCAGCGCGTCGACCGGGCCGTCGAGCACGATGCTCGCATCGCCGCGGTCGACGACCTCGCCGTCGCGCAGCAGCTCGACACGCAGCGCGCGCGTCTCGGCGGCCAGGTCGGCGAAGCGCGAGGCCGGCACGCGCGGGCCGACGTACAGCCGGCCGTGCAGCGCGTCGTCGACCATGCAGTCGGCCAGGGTGAAGCGCCAGCCGTCGAAGTGCGTGTGCACGAGCTCGAAGCCGTGCGCCACCCACTCGATGCAGCGCGCGAGCGCCGCGTTGTCCATGCCGGGTTCGGGCGCCGCCTTCAGGCCGAACACGATCTCGGGCTCGAGCCGCGGCTGGCACAGGCCGCGCAGGTCGTCGACGATGCGCGGCTCGTCGAGCAGGCTCAGCGTGTGGTCCCACACGTTGGCCCAGATCGGCGCGAACACGTTGTAGCGCGGCCAGATGCTGCGGTTGGTGAAGCCGATCTTCCAGCCGCGCGGACGGCGGCCGGCGCCGATGCGGCGATCGCGCATGCGGCTGGCCACCGCGAACGCGGCCGGCACGTCGAAGCCGGGCTCCGACTCGCTGGGCAACGGCAAGGTCACGGCGCGCTCGTGCGCGTCGAGCATGCGCTCGGCGATCGATTCGAGCCTGGTGTCGTCGATCATGGCTGCAACGTCTCCATGCCACCGAGGTACGGACGCAGCGCCGCCGGCACGGCGATCGAGCCGTCGGCGTTCTGGAAGTTCTCGAGCACGGCCACGAGGGTGCGGCCGACCGCGAGCCCCGAGCCGTTGAGCGTGTGCACGAACTCGGGCTTGCCCTGCGCGTTGCGGAAGCGCGCCTGCATGCGCCGCGCCTGGAACGCCTCGCAGTTGCTGCACGAGCTGATCTCGCGGTACGCGCCCTGCGCGGGCAGCCACACCTCGAGGTCGTAGGTCTTGGCCGCGCCGAAGCTCATGTCGCCGCTGCACAGCAGCACCACGCGGTACGGCAGCTCGAGCTTGCGCAGGATGGCCTCGGCGTGGCCGACCATCTGCTCGAGCGCCGCGTCGCTGTGATCGGGGTGGACGATCTGCACCATCTCGACCTTGTCGAACTGGTGCTGGCGGATCATGCCGCGCGTGTCGCGCCCGGCGCTGCCGGCCTCGCTGCGAAAGCACGGCGAGTGCGCCGTGAGCCTGATCGGCAACTGCGCCGCGTCGAGGATCTGCCCGCGCACGGTGTTGGTCAGCGTCACTTCGCTCGTGGGAATGAGGTACATCTCTCTTGCTTGAAGCGCCGAGAGTTGCGTGTCAAACATTGCGCCGAGACCCGCCACCCCAGCTGCAACCACGAACAAGTCCGCCTTGAACTTCGGCAGCTGCCCCGTGCCTTCGAGGATCTCGCGGTTGACGATGTACGGCGTCCAGCACTCGGTGTAGCCGTGCTCTTGCGTCTGCACGTCCAGCATGAACTGGGCGAGCGCGCGGTGCAGCCGCGCCACCGGCCCGCGCATGAAGGTGAAGCGCGAGCCCGACAGCTTCGCGCCGGTCTCGAAGTCGAGGCCGAGCGGCGCGCCGAGGTCGACGT
Organism: uncultured Burkholderiaceae bacterium; assembly: GCA_964517545.1. Lineage (GTDB taxonomy): Bacteria > Pseudomonadota > Gammaproteobacteria > Burkholderiales > Burkholderiaceae_C > CAZFET01. Next base: position 17,687 of record CAZFET010000018.1, on the reverse strand, counting down.
GGTCCTTCGGCGCGAAGCCGAACTCTCGCGGCGTGCCCCAGCGGCGCACCTCGACGTTGGCCTTCTCGTCGCCGCCCAGCGGCACGTCGTCCTGCGGCAGGTTGGGCACGCCCATCAGCAGCGCCGCGAGCTCGGCCTGGATGACGTCGAGCCGGTCGGCGCCGGCCTTCTGCTCGTCGCCGATGCCGGC
>CAZFET010000018.1:15961-17487 GCA_964517545.1 uncultured Burkholderiaceae bacterium | reverse complement strand
CGTGCGCGGGCGCGGGGTCGGCGGCGGGGGCTCCGGCTTGGCTGCCTCGGGCGGCGCGGGCACCGACACCGGGGCCACCGCGGTGGCCGGCTCCGCAGGCCGCGGGGCCGTGCGGGGCAGTTCGCGGGCGGTCGGCGGCACCTCGGCCATCAGCGCGGCGGTATCGGCCTTCTGCGCCTTGAGCTGGCCGATCTGCTTCGACAGCGCATTGCGCCGCGCCTGCAGTTCCTCGGTGCGCACCTGGATGCGCTTGCGCTCGGCCTCCAGCGCCTTGAAGCGCTCGACGTCGAGAAACGGTTGCGGCGACTTGCGGCGTTCGAGGCGGGCGATCACGCCGTCGAGGTCGCGGCGCAGCTGGTGGATGTCGAGCATGGAGGCAGTCGTGCGTGGTTCTTCAGTCGAGCTTCAGGCCCTTGGGCAGCGGGAAGTGCACCTGCTCCTCCACGCCCTTGAGCGTGCGCACGGCGGTGACGCCGAGGCTGCGCAGGCGGTCGATCACCTGGCGCACCAGCACCTCGGGCGCCGACGCGCCGGCGGTCAGGCCGACGCGCGAGCGGCCCTCGAACCACGCGGGCTGCAGGTCGTCGGCGGAGTCGACCATATAGGCCGACGTGCCCAGGCGCTCGGCCAGGTCGCGCAGGCGGTTGCTGTGGCCGCTGGTGGGGCTGCCGACCCCGACCACCACGTCGACCTGCGGGCTGAGCACCTTCACCGCGTCCTGGCGGTTCTGCGTGGCGTAGCAGATGTCCTGCTTCTTCGGCTCGCGCACGTGCGGGAAGCGGCGCTTCACGGCGGCCAGGATCTCGGCCGCGTCGTCCACCGACAAGGTGGTCTGCGTCACCACGGCGAGCTTGTCGCCGCGCGGCTGCACGCGCGCGACGTCGGCCACGTCCTCGACCAGGTAGATGCCGTCGCTCAGCTGGCCCATCGTGCCCTCGACCTCGGGGTGCCCCTTGTGGCCGATCATGACGAACTCGTAGCCTTCCTTCGCGAGCTTGGCCACCTCGACGTGCACCTTGGTCACCAGCGGGCAGGTGGCGTCGAACACGGTGAAGCCGCGCTCGGCCGCCTCGCGGCGCACCGCCTGGCTAACGCCGTGCGCGATGAACACGACCGTCGCGCCGGCCGGCACGTCGGCCAGGTCCTCGATGAAGACGGCGCCCTTGGCCTTGAGGTCGTTGACGGCGTAGGTGTTGTGCACGATCTCGTGCCGCACGTAGATCGGCGCGCCGAACTTCGCGAGCGCGCGCTCGACGATCTCGATCGCACGGTCCACGCCGGCGCAGAAGCCGCGCGGCTCGGCGAGCACGACTTCCTTCTCGCCCGTGACGGTCGCGCTCATCACAGCACCCCGATCAGCTGCACCTCGAAGCGCACGGCCTGGCCGGCCAGCGGGTGGTTGAAGTCGAACTCGAGCCAGTCCTCGCCGACCTCGCGCACCACGCCCGCGTACTCGCCTTGCCCGTCGGGCGTGGGAAAGCTCACCACGTCGCCGACCGCGTAGGTCTCGTCGGGGTCGCCGAGCT
>CAZFET010000018.1:15426-15951 GCA_964517545.1 uncultured Burkholderiaceae bacterium | reverse complement strand
TGACCCGGCGGCCGCCGGCGTATGCCCCGGCGGGGGCGCGGGGCTCCTCGAGCAGGCGCCTCGGGACGCGCCGCCCGGGCGGGGGAGGTCGCTCGCCGAAGGCCTCGCCGGCGGCGAGGTCGAAGGTGGCGCGCTGGCCCTCGTTCAGGCCCATCAGACGCGATTCGATGGCCGGGGCCAGCTCGCCGCTGCCGATGGACAAGGTGGCCGGCCGCTCGTCGAACGTGTTGACGAGATCGCGGCCGTCGGGGCCGGCGAGGCGGTAATGCAGGGTCAGGAAGGAACCGTGGCGCACGGCGTTCAAGATGGCTTCCGCTTCCGGTCTAGACTGCCGCGATTCTAGGCGGTCGACCCAGGGAGAGACCCCGATGACGATCAAGCATCTGCCGCCCGAGGCGAGGCCGCGCGAGCGCCTGCTCGCGCACGGCGCGGCGGCCCTCAGCGACGCGGAGCTGCTGGCGCTGCTGCTGCGCACGGGGCTCAAGGGCACGGGGGTGCTGCAGCTCGCGCGCGGCGTGCTCGACG
>CAZFET010000018.1:7001-15326 GCA_964517545.1 uncultured Burkholderiaceae bacterium | reverse complement strand
CTGCGCGAGTCGCCGCTGTTCGACTCGCCGCAGCGCGTGAAGGACTACCTGCGCCTGCAGCTCGGCGCGCGTCCGCACGAGGTGTTCGCGGTGCGGTTCGTCGACGCGCAGCACCGGCTGCTGGCGATGGAGGAGATGTTCCGCGGCACGCTCACGCAGACCAGCGTCTATCCGCGCGAGGTGGCGCGCCGCGCGCTCGAGCTGGGCGCGGCCGCCGTGGTGCTGGCGCACAACCATCCGTCGGGCGCGGCCGAGCCGTCGCGCGCCGACGAGTACCTCACGCAGGCGCTGAAGTCGGCGCTCGGGCTGCTCGACGTGCGCGTGCTCGACCATCTCGTGGTCGGCCGCGACAGCGTGGTGTCGTTCGCGGAGCGGGGCCTGCTGTGACGGGCAAGGCGAAGTCGCTGGCCGAGCTCGCCGCGCTGCGCGAGGCGCTGCGGCGCGAGCGCGAGGCCGCCGCCGAACGTGCGGCCCTGGAACGCGCGCGCCGCGAGGCCGAACGGCGCGAGCGCGAGCGCTTCGCCGACGCGGTGGGGCCGGTCACGCGCTCGCCGGCGCACCAGCGGGCGGGCACGCGCGCCGACACGCGCGCGCCGCGCCCGGCGCCGCTGCCGCGCCAGCGCGAGCGCGACGAGCAGGCGGCGCTCGCGTCGAGCCTGTCGGACGCGTTCGACGTCGAGTCGCTGCTCGAGACCGACGACAGCCTGTCGTACCGCCGCAGCGGCATCGGCCCCGACGTGCTGCGGCGGCTGCGCCGCGGCGACTGGTCGATCCAGGCGCAATTCGACCTGCACGGCCTGCGGCGCGACGCGGCGCGCGAGGCACTGGCCCGCTTCCTCGCCGAGGCGCAGCGCGACGGCCTGCGCTGCGTGCGCGTGGTGCACGGCAAGGGCCTCGGCTCGCCGGGCAGGACGCCGGTGCTCAAGGCCCACGTGCGGCGCTGGCTGGTGCAGTGCACCGGCGTGGTCGCCTTCGTCCAGGCGCGCGCGGCCGACGGCGGCGCCGGCGCGCTCGTGGTGCTGCTGCGTGCGGCCACCCGGCCGTCCGGGTACGGCACGGCGTCGGCCGACACGAACTGAGCCTCCCCGCGACGTGGTGCCACCCTGCAGGCGCGGGGTGTCTCGCTGCACGGCGAGTCCGTAAGGTGGCGCCCTGCGCGCAGACGCCGCGCATCGAAACCGCCACGGGACGGGAGGCCCGCCGATGAACCGCCGCATGAACCACCGCTCGATCCACCGCATGAACCGCGTCGCCTGCACCCTGGTGCTCGCCGCGCTGCCGTGGGCGGGCGCGTCCGCCGCGGGCTCCGGCGCGGGCTCCGGCGCGGGTTTCGCGCTCGGCGACGCGGTGAAAGTCCAGGTCGCGGCTCAAGGCCAGGGTGCCACCGGCAGCGCTGCGCCGAACGGCGCTGCGGCGCAGGCGGCCGCACCGGCCGACCGCGCCAAGCTCGCCAAGCCGGCGGCCGCGACCACGTCGCCGGCCGAGCCGATCACGCCGGCGCTCGTGCTGGCCGCGGTGGCCGCGGTGCTGCTGATGGCGCTGCGCCGCCGGCCGCAGCGCTGATCGCGCGGCGCGTCAAGCGCGGCACTCAGCCGCCGACGTTGCGCATCCAGTCGGCCGTGCCGAAGAACGCGGCGCCGAGCCGCTCGGCCAGCGCCGGGTCGACCTGCTGCTCGTGCATCGCCTGACGCATGCACTCGAGCCACTGGTCGCGCTCGGCGATGCCGATGCGAAACGGCAGATGCCGCGCCCGCAGCCGCGGATGCCCGAAGCGCCGCTGGTAGTGGTCGGGGCCGCCGAGCCATCCGCACAGAAACCAGTGCAGCTTGTCGCGCGAGCCGTCGAGCGAGGTCGGGTGCAGCGCGCGAAGGCCGGCGTAGGCCGGCTCGAGGTCCATCAGGTCGTAGAAGCGGTCGACCAGCGCGCGCACGGCGGGTTCGCCGCCGAGCAGGTCGAACGCCGTGGCGCCTTCGCGGGCGCCGTCGTCGCGCGCCTCGCTCACGCTGCCCCCGCGCTGCGGCTCATGCTGCCCCGTCACGGCGCGTCGTCGGCCAGGCGGGCCGCGGCTGCACGCAGGGCCGCCGCGGCGGCGGAGCCCGGAAACGCGTCGAGCAGCAGCCGGCGCTGCTGCACGGAGTCGCGCACCGCCGTGTCGTCCGGCACCTCGCCGAGGAAGTCGAGCTTGAGCGGCTGCCCCATCGTCGGCGCGACGTAGCGGTCGACCACCTGCTGCAGCTGGCCGCGGATCACGCGGCCCTCGCCGGCGCGCGCGGCCTGGTTGACCAGCAGGTGCACACCGTGCCGCTGCTGCTGCGTGGCCAGCACCTTGATGGTCGCGTAGGCGTCGGTCAGCGACGTCGGCTCGGGCGTGGCCACCACCAGCACCTCGTCGGCGAGCGAGATCGTGTAGAGCACCACGTCGGAGATGCCGGCACCGGTGTCGAGCAGCACGAGGTCGTAGTGCGGGCGCAGCTGCTCGAGCGTCTGCTGCAGGCGCTCGCGCAAGTCGGCGGTCAGGCGCGAGTACTCGACCAGGCCCGAGCCGGCCAGCAGCACCGAGAAGCCGCCCGGCGCGGGCAGCACGGCGTCGTCGAGCGCGACCTTGCCGGAGAACACGTCGTGCAGGGTCACCTTGGGCAGCAGGTTGAGCACGACGTCGACGTTGGCCAGGCCGAGGTCGGCGTCGAGCACGAGCACGCGCGAGCCGCGTTCGGCCAGCGCGGCGGCGAGGTTGATCGACACGAAGGTCTTGCCGACGCCGCCCTTGCCGCTGGTGACGGCGATCACACGCGCCGCGCGGGCGGGTCCGGGTTTCTCGTTCATGACAGATCCTGGTACTGCGAGCTGCCGAACAGCAGGCCCTTCTCCTCGGCGCTCACCTGCGACAGCGGTGGCTGCTCGAGGCAGGCGCGATTGCGGCCGGACGACTTGGCGCGGTAGAGCTCGCGGTCGGCGCGCTCGATCCACAGCGCCGGCGACGAGCGCACCCAGGCCGGCGCAAATGCACCGCCGATGCTCACCGTCACCTCGACCAGCACGCCCGGCGCCACCTCGGTGGTGGCGCGCTCGACGCGCCGGCGCACCCGTTCGGCCACCGCCTGCCCGAACGGCGCCGGGCAGTTGGGCAGGATGATCGCGAACTCCTCGCCGCCGAAGCGCGCGACCGTGTCCATCGGCCGCACGCTGGCGAGCAGCGCGCGCGCCACCGTCTGCAGCACGAGGTCGCCGGCCGCGTGGCCATGCCGGTCGTTGACGCGCTTGAAGTGGTCGATGTCGACCAGCAGCATGAGCGCGGGCTCGCCCGCGCGCGCCACGCGGTCGACCTCGCGCGCGAGCGCGAGCTCGAAGGCGCGGCGGTTGGCGAGGCCGGTGAGCGGATCGCGGCTGGAGAGCTCGCACAGCGAGTCGATCAGCTCCTGCATCCACGGCGCCGTCCCGACCGCGCCCTGCGGCGCCTCGACGCCAGCATGGCGCAGCAGCAGCAGCGCCTTGTCGAGCTGCAGCGGCGGGTACTGCTCTGCGGAGGCGGGGCGTCGGGGCGGATTCACGCGCGGCGGAGAGTTGCGGGGCAGTCTATCAGTGCCCCCGGGGGCATCGACGCCGCGAACAGCGCCGCGAATCACGGGCTGTTCGAGGGCCGCCGCGGCCGACACGGCCGGGACAATCCACCTTCGATCATGACCCTCGCCACGCCCGTGACCGCCGAGGCGGCCGCCGCGCCGCCCGTCACCGAGTTCGCCTTCGGGCGCGCGGACTTCGACCGCGTGCGCGCGCTGATCCACGCGCGCGCCGGCATCGCGCTGCACGAAGGCAAGCAGGCGATGGTCTACAGCCGCGTGTCGCGCCGCCTGCGCGAGACCGGCCACCGCTCGTTCGCCGAGTACCTGCAGTGGCTGGAGAGCGGCCACGACGGGAGCCGCGACGCGGAGTGGCAGCAGTTCGTCAACTGCCTCACGACCAACCTGACCGCGTTCTTCCGCGAGCCGCATCACTTCGACGCGCTCGCCGCCGACCTCGCCTCGATGGCCGCCGCCGCCGGCGGCCGCCCGCTGCGGCTGTGGTGCAACGCGGCCTCGACCGGCGAGGAGCCGTACTCGATCGCGATGGTGCTGCACGAGACGCTCGGGCCCGCGTGCGACGCGCGCCTGCTGGCCACCGACATCGACACCGTGGTGCTGCAGACCGCGCAGCGCGGCGTGTACGCCGCCGGCGCGCGCGGGCTGTCCGAGGCGCGCCTGAAGCGCCACTTCCTGCGCGGCACCGGCCGGCGCGACGGCTTCATCCGCGTGCGCCCCGAGCTCGCACGGCGCGTCGAGTTCCGGCCGTTCAACCTCGTCGCCGCGGACTGGCGCTTCGAGGCGCCGTTCGACATCGTGTTCTGCCGCAACGTGATGATCTACTTCGACCTGCCGACGCAGATGCAGGTGCTGCGGCGCCTGCACGGCGTGATGCGGCCCGGCGCGCTGCTCTACGCGGGCCACTCCGAGAACTTCGTCGAGGCGGCGTCGCTGTTCCGGCTGCGCGGCAAGACCGTCTACGAGCGCCTCTGACCATGGCCGCGAGCGTCGCCGTTGCTCCTTCCACGTCGCGCGCCGAGCGGCTGCGCGCCGCGCCGCGCGCGCCCGGCGAGGCCTCGTTCTTCTTCTGGGACAGTCACTTCGGCCGCGACGCGGTGAAGGTGCTGCCCGGCGAGCACTTCGTCGACGACGGCGAGATCGTCATCACGACCACGCTCGGCTCGTGCATCGCCGTGTGCCTGTGGGACCCGCAGCGCCGCGTCGGCGGCATGAACCACTTCATGCTGCCGACCGGCGACGGCGCGGGCGGCCGCTACGGCTCGTTCGCGATGGAGCTGCTGATCAACGCGCTGATGCGCCGCGGCGCGGCGCGACCGTGCCTCACCGCCAAGGTGTTCGGCGGCGCGGCCGTCGTGGCCGGCATGAACAGCCTCAACATCGGCGAGCAGAACACGCGCTTCGTGCTCGACTACCTGGCCACCGAGCGCATCGAGGTCACGCACCGCGACGTGCTCGGCATCCAGCCGCGCAAGGTCGCCTTCTGGCCCGACAGCGGCAAGGCGATGGTCAAGAAGCTGCCGGCCACGCGCGCACGCGCGCTGGCCGAACGCGAACGCGACGCGGCGCGCACGATCGCGGCCCCGGCCGGCGCCGGCGCCGTGGACCTCTTCGATTGAGCGTCCCGGCCATGACGACACCTCGATCACCGTTCGGACTGAGCTTGTCGAAGGCCCCGTGCGTCGTGAGCCTGTCGAACGAGCCGAGCTTGTCCAAGCCCCGCCACCGTCGTCGCGAGGGCTTCGACGAGCACGGCCCGCACGGACCGCCTTGCGGTCGCACACCATGGACAGCTCGATAGCCTCGACGGAGGACGACGTGGCCGGTACCATCCGCGTGATCGTGGTCGACGACTCGGCGCTGGTGCGCCAGCTGCTCGCGCAGATCATCGACCGCGAGCCCGACATGCAGTGCGTGGCCACCGCCAGCGATCCCTACGCCGCGCGCGAGGCGATCCGCCGCCTCGACCCCGACGTGATCACGCTCGACGTCGAGATGCCGCGCATGGACGGGCTGGACTTCCTGTCGCGCCTGATGCGGCTGCGCCCGATGCCCGTCGTGATGGTGTCCACCCTCACCGAACGGGGCGCGCAGACCACCTTGCGCGCGCTCGAACTCGGCGCGGTGGACTTCGTCGCCAAGCCGCGCGTCGGCGTCGCCGACGGCCTGCAGGCGCTCGCGCGCGACATCACGGACCGCATCCGCGCGGCGTCGCGCGCGAAGGTGCGACGCGCGCCCGCGGCGCCGCCATCCGGCACGGAACCTGCCGACCACGCGCCCGCGGTGCCGCCGCCCGCGCTAGGCCGCCTGTCGACCGAGAAGGTCATCTTCATCGGCGCGTCCACCGGCGGTACCGAGGCGACGCGCGAACTGCTGATGGGCCTGCCGCCCGACGCGCCCGCGGTCGCGATCACGCAGCACATGCCGCCCGGCTTCACCCGCAGCTACGCGCAGCGGCTCGACGGACTGGCGCGCATCCGCGTGAAGGAGGCCGCCGACGGCGAGCGGCTGCTGCCCGGGCACGCGTACATCGCGCCGGGCGGGCTGCACTTCAGCGTGGAACGCTCGGGCGCGAACTACGTGGCGCGCGTGCGCGACGGCGAACCGGTCAACCGCCACAAGCCGTCGGTCGAGGTGCTGTTCGCGTCGGCCGCGCGCGCGGTCGGCCCCAACGCGCTGGGCGTCATGCTCACCGGCATGGGCGCCGACGGCGCGTACGCGATGAAGGCGATGCGCGACGCGGGCGCCTGGAACGTGGCGCAGGACGAGGCGAGCTGCGTGGTGTTCGGCATGCCGCGCGAGGCGATCGCGGCCGGCGCCGTGCACGAAGTGCTGCCGCTGGCGCGCATCGCGCCGGCACTGCTGGAGCACCTGCGCCGCACCGCCGGTCCGGCGACCTATCGCATCTGATGATGCGTTCCGTAGCGCGCGACAGCAACGCCGTCCGTTCGGGCTGAGCCTGTCGAAGCCCTCGCGACGACATTGGCGGGGCTTCGACGAGCTCAGCCCGAACGGTGAGACGACGCTGGTGGCTTCGACGAGCGCAGCTCGTTCGACAGGCTCACGACGCACGGGGCCTTCGACAGGCTCAGCCCGATCGCTGATCGAGGTGTCGTCGATCCACGAATGCTCGATAGCCGCCACGCCGGCCGGCGTGGTGGCCGCACGAGCCGGCGGCCTCAGACGCGAATCGAGTCGATCGAGCGCAGGCCGGCCAGTTCGCGCAGATGCTCGAGCTCGCGCCGCCGCGCGTCGCGATGACGCTCGGCCTGCGCGCGCAGCCAGTACGGCGCACCGATGTCGTCGAGCACGCTGTCGCTCAAGGTGCCGACCGCTTCGAACGTGCGCTCGCACGCCGCGCGCTCGGCGCGCAGGCGGCGCCAGTCGGCGACGCGCCGCGCCGCCTCGCGCAGCGCGTCGAACGCGGCGAACCACAGGCGCTGCGGCAGCGACCGCGTCAGCGGCACGGGACGGGACAGGACGGTGAGCGACATGGCGGGCTCCTGGGCGCGGACGTGGACGGACAGGTGGGTCGATTCCAGTGCTGGTCAGCTTAGGCGCCCAGCTCTCGCAGGGGAATCGAAATGTTCTGGCCATGTTGGTCAGCTATTCTTTACAGCATGGCCCGCGTCCCCCGGCTCTCGCTGCATGCCCTTCCCACCTTTCGCGCCGTCGCGCGCGGCGCCAGTCTGCGCACCGCGGCCGAGACACTGCACCTCACGCACAGCGCCGTGAGCCAGCAGATCCGCGGCCTCGAGGAGCAGCTCGGCTTCGAGCTGTTCGAGCGCCGCGGCCGGCGCGTGGTGCTCAACGCGGCGGGCCAGGCGCTGCTGCGCAGCGTCGAGCCGGCGCTGGCGATGCTCGACGACGGCGTGCAGGCCGCCGCCGCCGCGGCCACCGGCGCGGCCCAGCAGCTGCGCATCAGCGTGCTGCCGTCGTTCGCGCAGCGCTGGCTGCTGCCGCGCATGGCGCGCTGGCGCGAACGCCACCCGGACCTCGCGCTGGAGATCGACACGTCGCATGCGGTGGTCGACCTGGCGCGCGACCGCTTCCACGCCGCGGTGCGCCAGGGGCTGGGTCCGTGGCCGGGGACGGTGGCGGAACGGCTGTTCGACGCGCCCACGCCGCTCATCGTGGTCGGCTCGGCAGCCGCGGCGCAGCGACTGGCCGGTGCGACACCGCAGGTGCTGGCGCGCGAGCCGCTGATCGGCTTCGCGAAGATCTGGCAGCGCTGGTTCCACGCCGCGGGCGTGCGCGACGAGCCGGTGCCGGTGGCGAGCTTCAACGACGCGGGGCTGATGCTGCAGGCCGTCGAGCAGGGCCTCGGCATCGCGCTCGCGCGCGAGCTGCTGGCGGCCGACGCGCTGTGCGAGGGCCGGCTCGTGAAGCTGTCGCCGCTGTCGATCGTCTACGAGGCCGCGCACCCGTACCACCTCGTGTACCCGCCTGCGCTGCGCGACTGGCGACCGCTGGCGGCGCTGCGCGCATGGCTGCACGACGAGCTCGCGCAGTCGCGTCGCGACCTCGACGCACTCGAGGCGCGCGGCGGACGCCCTACAGGAACAGCGCCTGCAGGTCGCTCAGGAAGTCGAAGCCGCGCGCGCTCGGGCGCACGGCCGTGAGGCTGCGCTCGACGAGGCCTTGCGCTTCGGCGCGGTCGAGCGCCTTCGCGATCGTGGACAGCGGCAGCCCCGTGCGTTCGGTGTAGGTGGCCAGCCCGCAACCCTCGCGCAGGCGCAGCGCGTTGAGC
>CAZFET010000018.1:0-6991 GCA_964517545.1 uncultured Burkholderiaceae bacterium | reverse complement strand
CAGATTGGGGTTGAAGCCGCCGGTCAGCCGAAGCGCATTGAGCATGAACTCGAACGGCAGTTGCGACGCCGCGACCTCGTGCTCGTTCGAGACCGCGCGTCCGGCCAGCGCCTCGGCCATGTAGCGCTCGGGTTCGCGCCAGCGCACCTGGCGCACGACGCGGTGCGCAAAGCTGAGCTTGCCGTGCGCACCCGCGCCGAGGCCGAGGTAGTCGCCGAAGCGCCAGTAGTTGAGGTTGTGCGCGCAGCGATGGCCCGGCTTCGCGTACGCCGAGACCTCGTAGCGTTCGTAGCCGGCCGCGGCCGTGCGCTCGACGAGCGCGTCGAGCATCCGCGCGGCGGTGTCGTCGTCGGGCAGCGGCGGCGGGTGCGTCGCGAACCAGGTGTTCGGCTCGAGCGTCAGGTGGTACAGCGACAGGTGCGGCGGCTCGAAGGCGAGCGCCTGCGCGAGGTCGGCCTCGCACTGCGCGAGCGTCTGCGACGGCAGAGCGTACATGAGGTCGACGTTGAAGGTGTCGAACGCGTCGCGCGCCTCCTCGATGGCGGCGACGGCCTGCGCGCGGTCGTGCACGCGGCCGAGCGCGCTGAGCTTGTCGTCGTCGAAGCTCTGCACGCCGATCGACAGCCGCGTCACGCCGGCCGCGCGGAAGGCGCGGAAGCGCTCGCGTTCGAAGCTGCCGGGGTTGGCCTCGAGCGTGACCTCGAGGCCGGGCTCGAGCACGAGCCGCGCACGCACCTCGCCGAGCAGGCGGTCGATGGCCTCGGGCGAGAACAGGCTGGGCGTGCCGCCGCCGATGAACACGCTCTGCACGCGCCGCCCCCACACGAGCGGCAGCGCCGCGTCGAGGTCGGCCAGCAGCGCGTCGACATAGCGCCGCTCGGGCAGCGATGCCGGTACCGCGTGCGAGTTGAAGTCGCAGTAGGGGCACTTGCGCAGGCACCACGGCAGGTGCACGTACAGCGACAGCGGCGGCAGCGCGTCGAGCGCGATCGCGCCGGGGCGCCACGCGACGCGCGCGTCAGCCAAGGCGCCACACCTCGCGCATCAGCCCGAGCATCTGCCGCGCGGCCCGCGCGCGATGGCTGTGCGCGTTCTTCACGTCGGGGCCGAGCTCGGCCACCGTGGCGCCGAGCGCCGGCACGAACACGAGCGGGTCGTAGCCGAAGCCGCCGGCGCCGCGCGGCGCGCCGAGGATCTCGCCGTCCCAGCGGCCGAGCGCGACCAGCGGCTCCGGGTCGTCGGCCGCGCGCAGCGCGACCAGGGTGCTGACGAAGCGCGCGCGCCGGTCGGGGTGGCCGCGCAGCCGCTCGAGCAGCAGCGCGTTGTTGGCCGCGTCCTGCGCGGCGCGCCGCGCCTCGCGGTCGGTGTGCCCGCGGGCGTCGGGCGGCAGCGGCGCGAAGTGCGCCGACGCGACGCCCGGCGCGCCGCCGAGCGCGTCGACGCACAGGCCGGAGTCGTCGGCGATCGCCGGCAGGCCGCTCGCGCGCGCCGCATGACGCACCTTGGCGAGCGCGTTCTCGACGACGGTCGCGTGCGGGCCGTCGGCCTCGGCGATGCCGAGCCCCCGTCGCGCCACGAGCTCGATGCGCAGCGGCGCGAGCAACGCGGCCAGCTCGGCGAGCTTCTTCGCGTTGTTCGACGCGAGGACGAGCTTCACGAGGCCAGCGCGCGCTGCTGCAGCGCGACCAGCTCGCCGATGCCGCGCGTCGCCAGTGCCACCAGCGCGTCCATCTGCGCGCGCGTGAACGGCGCGCCCTCGGCCGTGCCCTGCAGTTCGACGAAGCCGCCCGCGCCGGTCATCACCACGTTCATGTCGGTGTCGCAGGCCGAGTCCTCGACGTACTCGAGATCCAGCAGCGGCGTGCCGTCGAGCAGGCCCACCGACACCGCCGCCACGTGGTCGAGGATCGGCGACTGTGCGATCGCGCCGCGCGCGAGCAGCCAGCTCACCGCGTCGTGCGCGGCGACGAAGGCCCCGGTGATGGCGGCCGTGCGCGTGCCGCCGTCGGCCTGCAGCACGTCGCAGTCGAACGTGAGGGTGCGTTCGCCCAAGCGCGCGAGGTCGAACACCGCGCGCAGCGAGCGGCCGATCAGGCGCTGGATCTCCTGCGTGCGGCCGCTTTGCTTGCCGCGCGCGGCCTCGCGGTCGCTGCGCGTGTGGGTCGAGCGCGGCAGCATGCCGTACTCGGCCGTGACCCAGCCTTCGCCGCTGCCTTTCTTGTGCGGCGGCACGCGGTCCTCGACCGACGCGGTGCACAGCACGCGCGTGTGGCCGAACTCGATCAGCACCGAGCCTTCGGCATGGCGGGTCCAGCCGCGCGTGATGACGACCGGACGCAACGCGTCCGCGGCACGACCCTGCGTGCGGGAGTAGCTCATGGCGGGAAACCTCAGGACTTCTTGTTGGACGACGAGCGCCGGATGGCCTCGTTGATCTCGCGGATCGAGCGCTCGATCTCGGCCTCGTCGAGTTCGTCGGGCGAATCCTGCCCGAGCACGCTGGCCTGGATGGTGGAGGCGAACACCTCGTCGCCCAGGGTCTGCGTGGAGATGCCGGCCGTGCTGTCGGTGTCCTCGGCGGATTCCCACTCGACGGCCAGCACGGTGACGTTGTCGCTCTTGGGGCCGCCGTTGCGCAGCGCGGTCTCGACGAGCTCGGGCACGGCATCGGAGATCGGGCGCGCGGCGAGTTGCTCGGTGATGACCTGGTCGCTCACGCTGCCCCACAGGCCGTCGGAGCACAGCAGGATGCGGTCGCCGCCTTGCAGCAGCAGCGGGCCGATCGCGTCGACCACCGGCTTGCCCGGGCTGCCGAGGCAGGTGAACAGCACGTTGCGGTTGAAGCGTTCGCCGATCGGCACGACCTGCGACAAGGTGTCCTGCAGCTCCGAGTACGAGTGGTCGCGCGTGCGCGCGATCAGCTTGCCGCCGCGCACGAGGTACAGCCGCGAGTCGCCGCAGTGCGCCCAGTACGCGGCGTTGCCCTGCAGCACGCAGGCGACGACCGTGGTGCGCGGCGTGTCGATCAGCGACTTCTCGGTGGCGTAGCGCAGCAGCTGGTGATGACCCGCGATGATGGCGTCGTGCAGGAAGCGCAGCGGCTCCTTCAGCTGCGGCTTGGCGTCGCGCTGGAACAGCGCCGCGAGCGTCTGCAGCGCGAGCTGCGACGCGACCTCGCCTTCCGGGTGGCCGCCCATGCCGTCGGCCAGCGCGAACAGGCCCGAGTCCCGCGTGTAGCAGTAGCCCATGCGGTCTTCGTTCTTGTCGCGGCCACCCTTGCGGCTGACCTGGTACACGGAGAAGCGCATGGAGGAGCTCGACAAGATCAGGCCTTCGCGCCCGTCTTCAGGTTCTCGAGCTGCAGCTTCAGCCGCTCGCTGAAGCTGAGCTTGGTGTAGCGGCGCTCGGTCTCGCGCGCGAGCTCCTTCTGCAGCGCGAACACGCTCTGCGGCCGCGACAGCGGATCGAGCGACATGCACCACTCGGTCACTTCGATCAGGTTGTCCGAGTACACGTTGCGCAGACGCGAGAGGCTGAGCGCGAGGCGGTCTTTCTCGAGCCGCTGCGGCGCGTCGTTCGGCGGGTAGCCCTGCATGCACGCGTAGATGCACGCACCGATCGCGTAGATGTCGGTCCACGGGCCCAGGGTGCCGTCGCGGCGGTACATCTCGGGCGCCGCGAAGCCGGGCGTGTACATCGGGCGGATGAAGTTGCCTTCCTTGCTCAGCACTTCACGTGCCGCGCCGAAGTCGAGCAGCACCGCCTTGTTGTCGTTGGTGATGAAGATGTTGGCCGGCTTGATGTCGAGGTGCAGCATCTTGTGCTGGTGCACGATGCGCAGGCCGCGCAGGATCTCGTCGAACAGCGAGCGGATGGTCGACTCGCGGAACACCTTGTCGCGCTTCAGGTCGCGCGCGGTGACGATGAAGTCCTGCAGGGTGTCGCCCTGCAGGTAGTTCATCACCATGTAGACGGTCTCGTTCTCGCGGAAGAAGTTCAGCACCGAGACCACGCTCGGATGGCTGATCTGCGCGAGCGAGCGGCCTTCCTCGAAGAAGCTCTTCAGGCCGAGGCGGTACAGCGGCTGCTTCTCGGGCTTGACGCGCGGCGTCAGTTCGCCGGGCGAGCGCTCGGCCAGCGACGACGGGAGGTACTCCTTGAGCGCGACGAGATGCTTCTCGGCGTCTTCAGCGAGGTACACGACCCCGAAGCCACCGGCTGCCAGCTTCTTGATGATCTGGTAGCCACCGACCACGGTGCCCGCGGGCAACGGGGCGGGCTTCGGCTTTGACATAATCGATCGATGTTCGCTGCGGCGAGAGCTCGATGCCAGTTTACAGCATGACCGGCTACGCCACGGCCAGCGCCGGGGCGTCCAGCGGCACCGAAGCCACACAAGTCACGACTGCCGCGGTCAGCATCGAACTGCGCTCCGTCAACGGCCGCTTCCTCGATCTGTCGCTGCGCCTGCCCGACGACCTGCGCGCACTGGAGCCGGCGCTGCGTGAACTGGTTGGCAGCTCGCTGCGCCGCGGCAAGGTCGAGCTGCGCGCGACGACGCAGCGCGATGGCGACGCACAGTGGCCGCATCCGCAGCCCGAGCAGCTCAACCGCCTCGCCCGCATCGAAAGCACCGTGCAAGGCTGGCTGCCGAAGGCGCCGCCGCTGACCGTGCACGAAGCGCTGCAGTGGTGCCGCAGCGCGGCGCCGCCCGAGAAGCTCGACGAGGCCGCGCTCGACGCGGCGAAGCGCGCCGTCGCGGCCCTCGTCGACGCACGGGCGCGCGAGGGCGAACGCCTCGTCGCGACCTTGACCGAGCGCATCGCACGGCTGCGCGAGCTGGCGACGCAGGCCGAGCCGCTCGTGCCCGCCGTCGTGCAGCGCCAGCGCGAGCGATTCCTCGAGCGCTGGCAGGAGGCGCTGGCCGCGGCGGGCGCGGGGGCGTCGGTGCCCGCCGAGGCGCTGCACGAACGCGCGCTCAACGAGGCCGCGGCCTACGCGATCCGCATCGACGTGGCCGAGGAGCTCTCGCGACTGCGCGCCCACCTCGACGAGATCGAGCGCCTGCTCGCCAAGGGCGGCGAACTCGGCAAGCGGCTCGACTTCCTGATCCAGGAGCTGCACCGCGAGGCCAACACCCTGGGCTCGAAGTCGTCGGCGCTCGAGCTCACCGGCATCTCGGTGGAGATGAAGGTGCTGATCGAGCAGATGCGCGAGCAGGTGCAGAACTTGGAGTGAGGTTTCGGGGGGTCCCAAGGGATCCCCGATATCACGCTAACCTGCTGTCGTGTAAGGATATTTTGTCCCAGGCCGTCCCAGGGTGTCGCAGCGAAGCGCGCGCAACCTGTGGGGTTTACTGTGGGGTTTTTCGGGTTCGCGGCGCTCATCGCCCGTCTTCCCGACAAAAACCCCCACAGCCTCACAGGAGCCTTTGGGACATGAACAGACAGCAACGACCCCTCACTGATCGCGAGCTCAAGGCCTGGCTTGCTGCCGGCGCCGTCGATCGCGGCGTCGGCGAAGGACTGACGTTCGTCGCGAGCGTCGCCGCGGCACAGGCCGGGAAGGCTTCGTGGATCCTTCGCTACCGCATGAACGGTCGCGCCAAGGAGAAGGTCCTCGGCCGCTACCCCGAGTTGTCGCTGAAAGATGCTCGGGAGCAAGCCAGGCAAGACCGGGCGCGGATCGAACGCGGCATCGACGTTGCGGCGGCCAAGCAGGCCGAGAAGGCACTGGTGCTCGAAGTACCCACCGTGGAGCGGCTCGGTCAAGTTTGGTTCGCGCGGTACATCCAGCCTCGCTACAAGCATCCGGAGGTCGTCGCGCGCGTGCTGCGCAAGCACATCAATCCGGTGATCGGGGCCGTCGCCCCGCCCGACGTGCAGCCGGCCCACGTGGACCGTGTGCTCACACGCATCGTCGCCGGTGGTGCTCCGACGGTCGCCAACGACGCTTTGCGCTACATGAGTCGCATGTTCCGGATGGCTGTGCGCAATCACTGGATTGAGCGCAACCCAGCTGCCGACTTCGACCTCGTAGACGCAGGCGGCGATGAGGCCTCGCGCGACCGCTGGCTAACCATCGAAGAGCTTCAGCAACTCGCCCAATCCATGCGGACTACGCCCAACTTCGGGCGCGAGAACGAGCTGGCGGTGTGGCTCCTGCTTGCGCTCTGCGTTCGCAAGATGGAGTTGCTGTCCGCGAGATGGGACGCTTTCGATCTCGATGCAGGTGTATGGACCCTTGCACGCGAGAACACGAAGACCCGCTCGTCGATCCGCATCCCGCTGGCGAAGCCCGTCATCGCCTGGCTGAAGGAAGCCAGAGTGTTCTCCTTCGGTAAGCCCTACGTCTTTCCGGCCCGCCGTCTGGTCCGGTCGCGCATGGGCGAGGCGCGCAAGAATCGGTACGACCATGTGGGGCCTGACACCTTGAACGTCGCACTGCGGCGCCTGAAGCTGCTCGACATCGAACACTTCACCGTGCACGACATGCGACGCACAGCACGGACGCACCTCGCAGGGCTCGGGGTAGATCGCTTCGTCGCCGAGCGGTCGCTGAACCACAAGCTGGGCAATGTCGAAGGCATCTACGACCGGCACGACTACTTCTCCGAGCGAGCTGCCGCACTGGCGGCGTGGGCGTCGCTGTTGGCCAAGGTCGAACGGGGCATGGTACCCGTCGTGCCTTCGAAGCCATCGCGCCCGGCGGCAAAGCGGGCCGCGCGCGAGCGCGCGCCCGTGGACGGCTAGAAGACGAAGACGGCGCGTCTGCAGGATTTCGGGCCGAATCCGGCGTGCGATTGCCGCTGCTGGGGTCCTAGAGTTGGCGGCATGCCTCTCATTGGAGACCGACCGTGCAACGCAACCCGTCCGCCCAATCGCCACGCAACTCGGACGCTGTGACGCCGCTTCTTGTGCGTATGCCCACCGTGATGCGGCTCACGGGCCGCGGCCGCGAGTTCCAAAGGCGGGACGCCCGGCTCGGCCCG